>CBFDBF010000009.1:0-15874 GCA_965602975.1 uncultured Gammaproteobacteria bacterium
TGGCGGCCAATGCTGCCACTATGGTCTTGCCGGATCCGACATCCCCCTGTACCAGCCGCATCATGGGGTGACCCTGCTCTATATCTTGGCCGATCTCTGCCACCACCCGCTCCTGCGCGGCGGTCAACTTGAATGGCAATTGCTGCCGCATAGGTTGTAACAGAGAGCCGTTGGCAGCTAGCTCTGGGGCGGCCAGTTTCTGCTGCCTCTGGCGTAATTTACGCAAGCTCAACTGCTGCGCCAACAGCTCTTCAAAGGCGAGCCGCTGCTGTGCTGGATGGTGACCACTCAGTAGTGCTGGTTGATCAGCATCGACCGGTGGGCGGTGTAGAAACAGCACCGCCTCTGCCAGCTCTGGTAGCTGTAACTCACGCAGCAGCTCCACCGGTAGCCACTCTGCTAGCGCCTCTGGCTGTTGCCGCAAAATCTCTAGAGCTCTGTCGGTCATGCTGCGCCAGGTGAGCTGATGCATCCCCTCGGTAGTAGGGTAGATCGGGGTGAGACTCTCCTCTACCGCCGCCACCTCGCCCTCATTTAGACGCTGATACTCTGGATGCACCATCTCCAGAGTGGAGGGTCCGTTGCGCACCTCACCAAAACAGCGCAGACGGGCACCACGAGCAAGGGACGACCTCTGGACAGAGCTGAAGTGGAAAAAGCGCAGGGTGATCGCACCGGTACCATCGGCTATCCGCACCAGCAGAGAGCGACGACGCCCAAACTTTATATCTGCCAACTCGACCACCCCCTCAATAACAGCCTGAATGCCGGGGCGCAGACCTCCTATAGGGGTGACCTTGGTACGATCTTGATAGCGGAATGGCAGATGGAACAGCACATCCTGTACCGTCTCTACCCCGATCTTGGCCAGCCGCTCGGCACTGCGCGAGCCAACCCCCTTGAGACGAGTCACTGGGGTCTCTGCCAACCCTGCTGTCTGCTGTTTCTGATCCAAACTATACCTACGGTCTATTCCATTACCCCAACTCCAGCACAGCATCCACCTCTACCCCTGCACCTCTGGGTAGGGAGGCCACTCCGATAGCGGCACGCGCTGGGTAGGGTTCACTAAAACAGTCAGCCATCACCTGATTGACCAAGGGCAGGCCATCCATATCTAATAGAAACACATTAAGTTTAACCACATCCTGCAGGCTGCCTCCGGCGGCGGTGGCAACAGCTTGCAGGTTGGTAAACACCTGTCGAATCTCTACCTCAACCCCACCTGCCACTAGCTCCATACTATCCGGCAGTAGTGGAATCTGCCCGGATATGTAGACTGTAGAACCTACCTTGACCGCTTGCGAATAGCTGCCGATGGCAGCAGGGGCTTGATCTGTTTGAACTATCTCGCATTGCATATTATTAGCGCTCCTGTTTTGCTTCCTATAACTGCGTTTACTCCCCTACCATAACTCTTCCAATTAATGGAGAGGGGATAATGTTGCCTCCTGCCTCACTGATGGAGAACGCCTATAGGGATAGAGGGCAAGGGGCGTGAGCTTGCCTATAGGGATATAGGTATATAGAACGCAGGAGCAGTTGCCGAGGAGCAGAAGCCTTGTCTGAGCCTACCCCATAAGCCTGGATATATGCAGTACCGGCGGTAGCGTACACAGGCTTTTTATAACCCGTGCCAAATGTTTACGATCTTTCACACTGACCACAAACTTGATGATCGATGTTCGACCATCCCGCTCCTCGGTCACTACATGCTCAATATTGGACCCCACCCTAGCGATAGTTGCTGCTACCGTAGCCAGTACCCCGCGCTTACTCCCTACCTCTACCATCAGCTCTGCACTAAACTCTCGGTTCAAATCACCCTCCCAACGGACATCCAGCCAGTGCTCACTCTGTTTCTGAAAATCCCCCAGATTATGGCACTCGTGGCGATGCACTACGATCCCTCGACCGGTACTGAATACCGCTACGATGCCATCGCCCGGAATAGGACGGCAACATTTAGCAAACTTGACCACTATCCCTTCGGTTCCCTTGATCACTAGGGGGTTAGATAAGCTATCATGCTTATATAGACTATCCACCATCCCTTCATCACCAGCAATGCGACGCGCAACCAGCAGCGGCATCCGGTTCCCCAGACCGATCTCTACCAGCAGATCATCCATGTTCTCCAGATGAAAATCATCCAGCAGTAGCTGCAACTCCTCCATATCGACATGTTCTAGGGTCAGACCAAGCGTACTTAACTGTTTCTCTAGTAGCCTGCCGCCCAACTCTTCTGCCTCCTGCCGCTGCAAGTTTTTCAGGTAGTTGCGTATAGCGGAGCGCGCCTTGCCAGTCACTACAAAATTGAGCCAGGCTGGACTAGGTCTGGAACCAGCAGAGGTGATCACCTCTATGGTCTGGCCGTTATGTAGCACGCTACGCAGTGGCACCATGCGACGATTCACCCTGGCTGCAACACACATGTCCCCCACATCACTATGCACTGCATAGGCAAAATCGATGACTGTTGATCCCTTAGGCAGCACCATGATCTTGCCTCTGGGGGTGAATACATACACCTCATTGGGAAACAGGTCGACCTTAACATGCTCCAAAAACTCAACCGAATCACCTGCACCACGCTGCAGTTCTAACAACTTCTCCAACCAATCATTGGCTCTAGTGGAGGCCGTCCCACGCCCCATGTCACCCGTCTTATATGACCAGTGGGCAGCAATCCCATCCTCCGCCACCAGGTGCATCTCTTTTGTCCTGATCTGAATCTCAATCGGGATGCCGTGTGGCCCAATCAGCACCGTATGCAACGACTGATAACCGTTTGCCTTGGGGATGGCAATATAGTCCTTAAACTTCTCTGATACCGGCTTATATAGATTGTGCGCCATACCCAAAAGGCGGTAACAGGTATCGCCACGGTCCACAATAATGCGAAAGGCGTAGACATCTACCACCTCAGCAAAAGAGAGAGACTTCTCCCGCATCTTGCGGTAGATACTGTATATGTGCTTTTCACGACCCTCTATCTCCCCCTCCAGACCCTCCTGCTCCATCCGTTGCCGTAGAGCCGTCTCAATATTCCCCAACACCTCCTTGCGATGCCCTCGCGCCTTCAGTAGCTCCTGCTTTAGCACCCGATAACGCATCGGCCAATAAGCGGCAAAGCATAGGGTCTCTAGCTCCAAGCGTATATGGTTAATACCGAGACGGTTGGCAATGGGGGCATAGATATCGAGTGTCTCACCAGCAATGCGCCGCTGTTTCTCAGGCGGCATTACGCCGATGGTTCGCATATTGTGGAGCCGGTCTCCAAGTTTTATCAGGATTACCCGAATATCCTTGGTCATGGCCAATAACATCTTACGCAGATTGGCCGCCTGGGCATCAGCGTGAGAGCGGAAATCAATCTGGGTAAGCTTGCTCACCCCATCCACCAGCACGGCAATCTCTTCATCAAAAACATCTACCAACTGCTCTTTCACGGCGTTGGTATCCTCGATCACATCATGCAGAATCGCCGCCATTAGACATTTATGGTCCAGCTGCATCTCTGCCAAAATAGCCGCTACCGCTAAGGGGTGGTGGATATATGGCTCGCCCGACAGCCGCCTCTGCCCAGCGTGAGCATCAGCACCAAATATATAGGCACGCCGTACCTCTTGAACCTGCTCCGGCTCCAGATAGGACTCTAGCTCTCTACAGAAATCATCAATCAGCAGCTGCTCACTATCAGCCATAGCTACCGCTTGATCAGATTGTGCCGCCATCTACTACTCCACTAGCCTGTTAAGTTAACCACAATAGCAAGGAATCTATGATCTGTTTAGTGGTTTCAGCAGTGTACGGATCTGCTGCTGTTTTTTATCGCCAAAAGCTATTGAAAGTGAAGGAGGCGCACAAACACATTTTACATCTCCGCGCCCTAATAAACCCATGAATGGATTTGATCATAGCTGTATCAACAGTATAGTGGCCTCAAGGCGAGCACAAGGGGTATCTTGGGGGGGTAATACAGGAAAGTACGGTGCCAAATAAAACAGGCCAAACCAACATCCAGGACACCTCTATCTAGATATCCCCTAGATACCGGATCAAGCCCAACATGACGGAAGGAGAATATCTGATACGCTACGCTTGGTTCAGCCTAAAAATTATATGGAAGGATTCTCTTCCTGCACTACTGGGATAGCCTGTGCCGAATCACCAGCAATCTCCTCATCCATCTCTATCGCTGCCAGATCCTCAGCAGACGGAGGCATCACAACTTTATCGTCCACCAGACCTTCGGCGATCTCGCGCAGCGCCATAACCGTGGGCTTATCATTTTCCCACTCCAATAATGGCTCCACCCCATTTACCAACTGTCGCGCCCGCTTGGTGGCCAACAGCACCAAATTAAATCGGTTATCTACATGATCGAGGCAATCTTCAACAGTTACACGAGCCATCTGTTCTACTCCAAAAATCGGTTGGTAAGAGGCACACCAAGGCCACAAGGGGAATGAACTATATACTATTTTTACCCCTTAGAGCAACATTCTACCTATCATTTCACTATGCAGCTCAGCCTGAGCCTGCAGCCGCAAACGCTGACTGATAATAATCGCCCGCAGCTCATCTACCGCCCGGTCGAAGACATCATTTATCACTATGAAGTCAAACTCATTATAGTGAGAGATCTCGCTCTGCGCCTCCTCGGTACGGCGTTCGATCACCTTACTACTGTCCTGCCCACGCTCAGTCAACCGCTCAATCAAGCTCTCCCGGCTAGGTGGTAAGATAAATATAGAGACTGCACCCTCCACCTTGGAGCGCACCTGTTGTGCCCCCTGCCAGTCTATCTCCAGGATGACATCCATCCCCTGCGCCAACTCTTGCTGCACCTCCTCTTCACTGGTGCCATAGTAGTTATCAAATACTGAGGCGTGCTCCAGAAAGAGCCCATCCCTTACCATCTGCAGAAACTGTTCACTATCCACAAAATGGTAATCCACACCATCCATCTCACCCTGCCGCTTGGGGCGGGTGGTGTGTGAGACTGCGATCCGTATATGTTCATCATGCCCCACCAGCATCCGTAACAGACTAGTCTTACCCGCCCCGGATGGTGCTGCAACAATGTATAGAGTACCTGTTACCATCTATTCTACCCCCACGTCACTACTCAACATTCTGTACCTGCTCCCGCATCTGCTCTATCAGCACCTTCATCTCTACTGCGATACGGGTCACCTCAACATCATTCGATTTGGAGCTGAGGGTATTGGCCTCTCTATTCAGCTCCTGCATCAGAAAATCTAACCGCCGTCCCACCGGCTCACTACGCTGCAGCACCTCCATTACCTCTTCCAGATGCGCCCCCAACCGATCCATCTCCTCATCTACATCTAGCCGCTGTGAGAGTAGCGCCATCTCCTGCTCCAGCCGCCCCGTATCCAACTCCTCTGTCACCTCATCCAGTCGAGCACGTAGCCGCTCCCTGATCCCCTGTAGCACTATCGGCATCCGCACTTTAGCTTGTGCCACCTGCTCCTGCATAGCACTGCACCGCTGGATAATCATCTGCTCCAACCGCTCCCCCTCGCGCTCTCTACTCTCCACCAGGCTTTGGAGCGTCTCCTCTAGCAGCTCTACTGCGCTATTCTGTAACGGGGTCAGATCAACCTTCTCCGCCTCCACCACACCGGGCCAACGCAGTATCTCCATTGGAGGCGGTAGCTCCGCCTCGTGCAGCAACTCCGCCACCTCTCCTGCGGCATCGATAATAGCTCCAGCCAGACGCGCATTAACCTTCACCCCGGCCGCAGCTCCCGCTCCCAGCTCAAACCGCAGGCTGCAATCCAGCTTGCCGCGCCCCAGATATCTGCCCGCCAACTCACGCACTACCGGCTCCAGCACCCGAAAATCTTCCGGCAGGCGGGGAGACGCCTCTAAATAACGGTGGTTAACCGAACGCAACTCCCAAGTTATAGCCCCTCTGTCATCACGCCTCTCTTGGCGTGCATATGCTGTCATGCTACGAATCATAAACAATCCCCATTGGTGTCGATTACACCCCGATTACGTGTATGATAATGGGCTTGGATCACCCTTGCACCAAATAAATCGTCCACACTTAAATTACATAATGGAAAATAAGCGAGAAAGCCTGCCTCCAGGCACTATTATCGACTGCTATTCGATCATTAAGCTGATCGGCAGCGGCGGCTTTAGCCTTATCTATCTAGCGGAAGATGAGGATACCCAAGACCAGGTGGTAATCAAGGAGTATCTCCCACGCACCCTTGCCACCCGCGGGGATACGCTGCATGTGCGAGTAGCAAGCCAGAACAAACAGGACGCATTCAACAACGGACGTAAGCTGTTCTACCTAGAGGCCAAGGCATTGGCCACCCTGAAACACCCCAATATAGTCAATGTGCGTAACTTCTTTCTAGCCCACGATACCGCCTACCTGATTATGGACTACGAACCCGGAAAAAATCTGGGGAGATATATTAAGCAGCGCAAGGGACAACTAAGCACCACCTTCATAACCACGATATTCCCCCCGATACTGGATGCAATGAGTCTGATCCATACCGAGGGACAGCTACACCTAGACATAAAACCTAATAACATCCACCTGCGACCAGGTGGCTCCCCCTTGCTCCTGGATTTTGGAGCAGTACACCAAATTGCCACCACCCGTAAACGCCAAACATCACAAGTTGTAACCCCTGGATTCTCTCCTGTAGAGCAGTATTACGCCTCCGGCTATGTGGGGCCGTGGAGTGATGTTTACTCTATTGGAGCCACCATGTGGGCCTGTATTGAGGGGAAATCCCCCCTCTCTTCAGTCAAACGGCACGCCCATGACACCTTGGAGCCACTGACCGGAAGATACGGAGATAGATACCCCTTATACCTATTGGAGGTGATCGACTGGGCTATGGAAGTTGACCCCCTATTGCGCCCCCAAAATGCCAAAGAGATGTTGCTCGCAATCACTGAAAAAACTGGGCGAGCAACCCCTCAGGAGCAGCCGCAATGAATAGTGACGATTTTGAGATAGGCCAGGCCAGTCTGCTAGGCAATCGCAAAAACAACCAGGATCGCTGTATCGCTGTCGAATCTAATGAGGCGATACTGCTAGGATTAGCAGATGGTATGGGGGGGCACCCCAAGGGTGATAGGGCGGCTGAAATATTGACTGAAACCTGTGACCGCTTCTTCTATCAGACACAGAGACCAATCCGTAAACCGCGGGAATTTCTCACCCGCCTGCTCCAAAAGAGCCATGAAAATATTATCGCCTTTGGCCTGGATCAGTATCCCGCGATCGACCCCCGCACTACTGCGGTGGTGGCCTTAATACAAGATGGTATCGTCTATTCAGCACATGCTGGAGATAGCCGCTTCTACCTCTTCCGTGATGGCATTCTGCACTATAAAACGGAAGACCACTCCTATGTGGCACGACTGGAGGAGCACGGCATAATATCGGCAGAGGAGCGAGAGAACCATCCCCAACAAAACTACGTTACCCGCTGCCTGGGTGGGGAGATATCGGTCCCAGAGGTAACCATAAGCAAACCAATCCGGCTCCAGAACGGCGACTCTATACTATTGTGTAGTGACGGTCTCTGGTCACACATAAAAGAGGACGTGATCGGCACGGCCATGCAGGCAGCAACCAAAATCCCCGAAACAATCTTGAGGCTAGCACGCCAGGCAGAGGAGTCAGCATTCCCCGAGAGCGATAACGTAACTGCTATTGGACTGCGTTGGCACGGAGAGAAGGAGCAGGACAGTGACACATCACAACTGGATGAGGTTGCCCCCAAAAGTCCAGAGGATGAGCTAAACCGAGCCATTGAAGATCTAAAACATGCCATTAAAGGCTTTAACGCTGAGGAGTAACCATGAGACCAAGCGGCCGCCAGCCAGACCAGCTACGCCAGATAAAACTGACCCGTAACTACACTAAACATGCCGAAGGATCGGTACTAGTAGAGTTTGGAGATACTAAAGTACTCTGTACTGCATCCGCAGAGGAGCGGGTGCCACGTTTCCTCAAAGGCAAAGGAGAGGGGTGGATTACAGCAGAGTACGGCATGCTGCCCCGCTCTACCAACGAGCGTATGGGACGCGAGGCGAGCCGAGGCAAGCAGGGCGGTCGTACCCTGGAGATCCAGCGGCTGATTGGCCGCTCTCTACGGGCAGCAGTAGACCGTACCCTGCTCGGTGAAAACACTATAACCCTCGACTGTGATGTCATCCAGGCCGATGGCGGTACTCGTACCGCTGCTATAACCGGAGCCTACGTGGCACTGTGCGATGCCATTAGATGGTTACAGGAGAGAGGATCGATTACGAACGACCCCATGCTGGGTCTAGTAGCATCGGTGTCGGTAGGTATCTATAACGGCACCCCGGTGCTGGACCTGGATTATGCTGAAGACTCCAATGCCGAGACAGACATGAATGTAGTGATGAATGACCAAGGCGCCTTTATTGAAATTCAGGGTACAGCCGAAGGGCACGCCTTTGGCCAGGATGAGCTGAACGCCATGTTAGAACTTGCCCGTAATGGAATTAATGAGCTGTTTGTTGCCCAACGTAAAGCGCTCTCACAATAACCCGACAAACATTATGGCAAAGGCATCTGGCTCTGACCAAAAGAGCGCCAACGTAAGTTGAGCCTGTAACTTTAACCCAACACTACAATTTGGGTTTTAACCAGACAGACTCCACCTAATGTTAATCAAGTTGCAAACTACCACTCTGCCGCTTCTCTTCATGTTCACGCATCCATATGCTTAACCTGTTAGCTGGCATCGGCTTGGCAAAATAGAAACCCTGTAGATAACCACACTCTGCGCGCCGCATGAACTCATACTGCTCCTTGGTCTCAACCCCCTCAGCCACAACTTTCAGGCCTAGACTATTACCGATAGCAAGAATCGCCTCTACCAGCGAAGCGTCATCTTTATCATCCGGCAGGTCGCTCACAAAGCTACGATCAATTTTCAAGATATCAACCGGGAACTGCTTTAGATAACTTAGGGATGAGTAGCCAGTGCCAAAATCATCCGCCGAGATAGAGATGCCCAGCTCCTTAAACCCATCTAGCCAAGCGATAACATCTTGGCCACTATCCATCAACAGACCTTCAGTAATCTCCAGGGTGAGTTGACTCCCAGGAATACCTGCATCCTTCAACACTGTAGAGACCACCCAGGGAGAGAACTCCTTACCCATCTGACGACTGGAGACATTTACCGACACCCCAATATCTAACCCTGCATCGAGCCACTCCCGAGCCTGCAGGCAGGCCCTACGCAATACCCAAATACCAATCGGCACAATTAATCCCGTCTCTTCTGCTACTGGAATAAAGTCGACCGGAGAGACCATCCCCCGCCGTGGGTGCTGCCAACGCAGTAGCGCCTCGACACTAACAACACGCATGGAGCTACTATCTACTATCGGTTGATAATAGAGCTCCAACTGATCCAGCTCCAGAGCTAACCGTAGATCATGCTCTAACTCAACCCGATGTTTTACCTGCTGCTGCATACCCAAGGTGAAAAACTGAAAACAGTTACGCCCACTCTCCTTGGCTCGATACATTGCCATATCTGCATTGCGCAACATGGTTTCAGGATTCTCAGTATCGGCTGGGCAGATAGTGATACCGACGCTTGCCCCAACAAACAGATCTCGGTCACCCATAGCGAAAGATTCTGACATAGATTCAATGATCTTCTCGGCCACTACAGCCGCATCATCAACCTCGGCCAAATCCTGCAACATTATTACAAACTCATCCCCACCAAATCGGCTTACGGTATCGGTCTCACGCACACAATTAAGCAGGCGATCAGCCACCTGCTGCAGCACCTCATCCCCAACCACATGACCACGGGTATCGTTGATCGCCTTAAACCGATCCAGATCCATAAACAGCAGAGCCAACATTGAACCCTCACGCCGTGCCGACATAACTGCTTGGCTCAGCCGATCAAAGAAGAGAGAGCGGTTGGGCAGCCCGGTAAGAGCATCGTAATTGGCCTGATGCCTAATCTGCTCCTCATCCTCTTTACGCTGAGTTATATCGGAAAATATAGCTACATACTCAGTTATCTCATCTGCACTATTCTTGATCACTACGATAGACATCCACTCTAGATAGATGCTGCCATCCTTACGTCGGTTCCAGATCTCACCTGACCAGAAACCACGAGTCTCCACCTGTCGCCAGAGCTGACGATAGAACGCTTTGTTGTGCCGGCCAGAACTGAGCACTTTAGGATTTAAACCCACCACCTCTTCGATGGAGTAACCGGTAATATTACTGAATGCCGGATTAACCATCTTAATCTGATTATTGGCATCTACCACCATGATGCCCTCACTCGCAGTATCGAACACAGTGGCGTTCATCCGCAACTGATCTTCATGCTGTTTACGCTTGGTTATATCCTCTTTAACTGCCAGGTAATTGATGACCTCCCCATCCTCTCCATGTATAGGCGAAATAGTGGCCGCCTCCCAGTACTCGCTGCCATCCTTGCGCCGATTGTGAAACACGCCATGCCACTCTTGACCGGAGACTATGGTATCCCACATCTCCTGATACTCCTCCTTACTGGTATCACCCGTCTGCAAAATACGTGGGTTCTCCCCAATAACCTCCTCGGCACTATAACCGGAGATCTCCTCAAACTTCGGATTAACGTACTCAATTGTGCCGCCAATATCGGTGATTACAATAGATGCAGGACTCTGCTCCACGGCACGACTCAATCTGCGTCGCTCTATATCAGACTCTTTGGTGCTACTTATATCTACCCGTACCAAGACCATTCCGCCATCACTAGTAACACTGTCACTAGCGAGCAACCAGCGATTATCCTCAAGATGCTCCACATAGCGTGATATTTTGCTGGACGCGATCCCTGACAGCCCACTATCTCCGCTCAATGAGCGATACTCTATCTTCCCTGCATTAGCATCTATAATATCCTCTCGCTGCACACCTCGTATCAATAGATCGCTCTCATGCAGCCAAGGATACAGCTCCTGCCACCTGCTGTTACACAGCACCAACTTGTCTTGAGCATCGAACAGGGCAAAGCCATCCAAGAGGCTCTCCATCGCATCCTCCAGCCGCTGCCGAACTCGTTCCGCTACACTGCGCGCCTGCTCAAGCCGCTGTAGCATCAGCCCAATCAGAGCCAACAAGGCCACTGTGATAATAAGCAGCCATCTATTAAACCCATCTGACTGCCGTATACTCTCCGCATAAAACATATTATACGCACTGTACAGATCGCCCAAACGCTCCCCAGCCGGTATCTTTAGATAACGTGTCTTCAGTCTGGCTAGACTGGTCAACCCACTAATAGTAATCCGCATATGAAACAGGACACTCTCTAACTCTATATCTCTGCCCGACTCCAATATGCCACTAGCTGCGGCCAGCTCATCCATATTTCGCCGAATCTCCGACCGCGCCTCATTAGTAGGGAAGAGGTTATATAGATAGAGCTGGTTCAACAGATATGACGCCATATAGGCAGCTTCATCACCACTGCTATACAGCTCCTCCACCGCCACTGGCAGATACTGTAAGCCATTGCGTACCATCGCCGCCTGAAATTTCACCCGCTCCAATATAAAGGCCTTCTGTTCCAGCTCCTGCAGCAACTGCTCTATAGCCCGGTCAACCCTCTCATTGGTGGCCCCATAAAACCCATGTTGTGGCTCATGTATACTCTTTTTCAATCGATGAAATTTAGCAATAGTCTGCAGCGTTGGATCATACTGCACCATGAGAAAAGAGCTGATCTGGAGCACATCCCGATCCAACAGAGAATCTAGATCTTTAAGCTCTAACAGCATCTCCATCCGCTGCAGATGACGCTTCTCATCGCCCAACTGAAACTGCAGATAGAACACTACTAAAACCGCCGCCGCAAGTAGCAAAAACAGGTAACTATATACAGGGTGTTTTGACTCGCTCATGGTGTCAGCCTTGGATGCTCCCCCACCAGGCTCCCAAGAAACAGAATGATAGAGGATGTATCATCCGGGCTAATACTACGACCAAGCTGGTAATCCGCCATGGCCTCAATCGCTTTAGATAGAGTAGTGATACTGCCATCATGAAAAAAACGGCTCTGACGTGCCGCCAAGCGCAAACTGGGGACCTTAAACATATACCTGTCTACCGCCTCTCCCGTCACATTATAGCGACCCAGATCAACATCTGTAATCTCCCCACCACGCTCTAAAAAATATCTGCGCTTTACTATCCCCAGAGTGGCAAACATATTCCCACCAACATTTTTACCCTGATGGCAGCTAATACAGCCGTATGATTTAAACAGATGGTACCCCTTAAGCGCCCCCTTACTAAGAGCAGAGTCATCCCCCTGCAACCAGCGATCAAAAGGGGAGTTGAGGGTAACCAAGGAGCGCTCAAAGGTAGCAATGGCGTCTTGGATATTTTCAGGAGTAATTTCACCATAGGTCATGGCAAAAGCCGTCACCATCTCAGGAATCTGCTGCAGCGTAGCAACAGCCTGCTCCATACTAGAGCCCATCTCACTTGGACTGGCAATCGGCCCCGCTGCCTGCTCCTCCAAGGTGGCTGCCCTGCCATCCCAGAACTGTACTAAATTGAATCCACTATTCCAGACAGTGGGTGCCTTGATCGGCCCTATAGCACCACCAACTCCGACTGAACTGGCGCGGCTGTCGGAGCCATTAATAGCAAGGATATGGCAGCTGGCGCAGCTCACGCTACCATCACCCGACAATCTGGGGTCGTGAAACAGCCGATCTCCCAGAGCCACCTTGGCAGGATCTAGCCCCTCCACTGGATGTAGTGGTCTTATAGGTTCATTGACACGAGACTCAACAGACCAGACTGGTGAGGAGAAAAATAGGGCAAAAAGTAGGCTAGCCAGCCGTAACCTGGTAGATATCTGGCAAGACACTGTATGCATATGTTCCATGATCTTGTGATTTAAAACAGACGACCTGCGTCCAAGTCTAGCATAATGTGCTCTTTTTACCTGCATGAGCACCTCTACACTCCCATGCCAAAGGAGTGGTTTGTAGCCTAAAAAAAGGGTTTACATAACGCTCCTATACCACTTGAAAAGCATGTTTGTCAGATTAGATCTGACTACTACAGATTGCAGGGTACCTCTATTAATTCTGTTTTAGTATAGATGTGCTTGAGAAGTTCAAGAACAAGACGGAAACCTAGCAAATAGCTGGCTATTTGCTAGGTTTTCAACAAAGTTATTGGGCTTCGCAAGCGCATGGATGCCAAATATGAATTGATAGAGGTGCCCTGTAGTCTTAACCTGAGAGGAGCTATTTAGTCTCAGGCTCTGCTACCGATCCCTCCAATTCAGCGATCAGTGAACGCACCTTCTCCTCTGACTCCTGATCCTCCACTATTAGCGGTAGCAACCGCCGCCAGTGGGTCAGCGCCTGTTTATGATTGCCTGCCGCCCGCTCTACTGCCCCGGCCAGCCAGAGGGCGGTAGAGCTATCTGGAGCCAAGGTTACCGCCTGGCGCACCAGTTCAGTTGGCTCTCCAGCCATATCCCCCTTATTGGAGAGAATAAGAGCATTGGCCAAAGCCAACAACACCGCAGACTCCTCACCACCAACCAGATCATTGACCCGCGCAAAGGCCTTGGCTGCCTGCGGATACTGCTCAGTCGCCATATAACTACGCCCCAACATAAACCAGCCATTGGGATCTTCTGGGCTCTCTTGCAACCGCTGCTTTAGAGATGTAATCATCTCCTCCATAGATTTTGGTGCTACAGCTTGGTTGGCCGCCCCCGCCTCTCTCTTAGCGCTCATATCAACTAACTCGGGAGAGCCTACATAAAGGTAGATGAGAACCGTAAACAGCGGTACCACGATCGCTAACGACCACAGCGTCAGACGACCAGCCCGCCATGAATCTATGGCGACCTCTCTGCTCTCCCCCATATCCAGGTCTATCAATAACGCCTGCTCCAGCTCCGCTTTAGCCTGGGCATGCTCCTCTTGAGAGAGAGCGCCCTGCTGCTGCTCCAAATCCAGCTCAGCCAGCCGCTCGCGGGCAATATCTACATTCTGCCCATCCCTATCCAGGCTACGCAGCTCCCGCTTATACAGCAGAGATGGGGCTATGGCGACCAGCGCCACAACGATCATACCTGCCACTACTATCCAGAAGAGCATCATTCACCACCCTCTTTGTGCCTGTCATCCAGCAGACCGCTGGCCCGTTCATGTTCCGCCTGGGAGAGTGCCACTGCAGGCTCCCGGCTACGCCGCCGGATAAATATCAGCAACAGCACGACCCCTACGCCCAAAATGACAAACGGTCCCAACCACAATAGAGCGGTGGAGCGACGAAATGGCGGCCGATAGAGGACGAAGTCTCCATAACGCTGCACCATAAAGTCAGCCACATACTGTTTACTCTTGCCCTCCCGCACTAGGTTATAGGTGAGGCGACGCATATCCTGTGCCAGCTCGGCATTGGAGTCGGCCAGATTCTGATTCTGACAGACCAGGCAACGCAGCTCCTCTATCAACTGTTTGTAACGCGCCTCTCTCTCTGCATCATCAAACCGATACGCCTCAATAGTGCCGGCAGCCACCGCTCCGGTGATACATAACAGCAGTATAATTAGCCCCTGGCGCCTCATGGCTCCCCCTGCAGCTTGATAAACAGCGGTTGCAGTTGATCACGCCAAACATCTGCATTAAGAGCACCAGTATGTTTCCAACGAATAAACCCCTTTTTATCGATCAAAAAAGTCTCCGGCGCACCGTAAACCCCAAGATTCATTACCGCCTGGCTATCGGCATCAAACCCAACCATGACAAATGGATTCCCCTTGCGTGATAGCATCTGCTTGGCTGCATCCCGCTCATCACGCCAATCTATCCCAAAGATGGGGATACCCTCCTCCCGTGCCAACCGGTTTAAAAACGGATGTTCACGCCAGCACTCAGGGCACCATGTCCCCCAGATATTCAGCAGCCAGACCTTACCCTTCATGCTGGCTGAACTGACCGTTTTATCCGGATCAAACAGATCCGGCAGAGAGATCTCCGGAGCCTTTTTATTGATCAGCACAGAGGGCACATCCCGTGGATTGAGGCTCAACCCAACATATAGCAGCGCCAGCACCACAAAAAATATCAGCAGTGGCATTAGATGACGTAGCTTCACAGAACCTCTCCCGTCTTAATAGCATCCAATCGCGCCTTACGCGCCAGCTTGAAATAGCGCATATCCAGGGCGGCCAGCAGGCCGCCAGCAGCCATCAGCAACCAGCCCAGCCAGATCCAGCGGATAAACGGTTTATGATAGATACGCAGACTCCAGGCACCGGCACCCTCCAACGGCTCGCCCAGGGCGACAAATAGGTCTCGCCAGAGACCGGCATCGATCCCCGCCTCAGTCATCGGCATACCGCTCTGGTAGTTGCGCTTCTCAGGGTGTAACACACTCACCTGGTGCCCATCTCGCGACACCTCCACCACCCCCTGCGCAGCCACATAGTTTGCCGCACTAATCTCGCGCACCCCCTGAAATAGAAAATCGTAACCGTTCAGGCTATATTTCTGACCCGGATCCAGACGAATATCCTTCTCCTGGCTATAGATGGATGAGAGCGCAACCCCCAGCACAAATACGGCAACCCCGATGTGCCCCAACAACATCCCCCAGCCACTGCGAGAGATACTACGCAGAGTGGCTTGCTCCCGTACCCAGACCAAGCTGGTAAACAGCACCCAAAGGGTAAGAACCCCCCCCGCCCCCGCCCCCCCGGGTGAGACTGGGGCGCGCAGGTTGGTGGGCGGCTGCCCGGGCCAGAGGCGGGGCCGC
>CBFDBF010000010.1:0-15695 GCA_965602975.1 uncultured Gammaproteobacteria bacterium
ACCGCTTTGGTAGTGATATTCAAGCGGCCCTCGAACAGGCGGAGCAGCAAACCGCCGCCGGTCAATCCCTGCATCTGCGGTTGGCGCTCGACTATTCATCCCGCGACGCCATAGTGACGGCTGCAAATGAGTTGTCCCAGGAAACCATCAGCCGCAAAAGTTTATCTCGGTGTCTCGCAGGAGACACCGATGTTCCGTCCCTTGATCTGCTGATTCGCACCGGCGGAGAACAGCGCTTGTCAGATTTTCTGTTGTGGGAAGCGGCCTATGCCGAACTCTATTTCACAAAATGCCTGTGGCCCGATTTCGATGCCGACGATCTGGCACTGGCGCTGACCGACTATTATGGCCGCGAACGCCGCTTCGGCGCTCTGCCCGACGCCGAACCGGCTGCTCTGGCATCCGGAGGGTAACCGCATTTCCGGCTCCTAAAACACCTGTTATATGACAAGAGAAATATATGAATAATGGAAATGATGTAGTAGTAGCCCAACTAAAAAGTATAAAAGAATGGGTTGTTGTTGGCGCTATTGGTTTTCTGTTAATTGGTCTTAGTGCAGTGATATTCACTGTATCTATGGTTCAAATGACTGCGAGCTTGGAAAGTGAGTGTCCTATAGGAGAGTGTGGTAGTGATTGTTCTGGGTTTTCAAAAAATGAAGTTTCGGAATTAATTAAACAAGATAAATTAGATGATGCTTTGGTATTAATATATAAACGATTAATAACACACCCAAATGATGCTTATGCTCATTGGTATAAAGCTAGGATACATGTTTTAAAAAAGGAATGGAAAGTAGCACAAAAGCACATTGAAAAAATGGAAGTTATCGCTCCAAGTTGGGAAAAGAAGTATATAAAGCCACTAAGACAGAAAATTAAAGAATTATCAGAATAATGTCATATAACTAGCCACACCAGACGACGCTAAAAACCGGTGCGGCTGTATTCAAACGATCGCATGGCCATATTATAAGGACTCTTTCTATGCGTATTCTTCTGATCAATATTGCCCATCCAGCGATTGGCAGCCGAATCCCGGACGATCATCTGCCCCCTCTCGGTCTGCTGGCTATTGGCGGACCGCTGCTTGATGACGGACATGAGGTGCAGCTTCTCGACCTCGATATCGACCCGATGCCAACCGATAAAATTGTAGAACAAGCTGCACGCTTCCAACCCGATGCCGTGCTGTTCGGCCATTCGGGGTCCACATCCGGACATCCGGTCATAGCTAACGTCTCCCGCCACATTGCCGCCGCCCTTCCATTTGTCAGCATCATCTATGGCGGCGTTTATCCAACCTATCACTGGCGCGAAATCCTTGCCGATGAAGCACATGTAACCGCCATTGTGCGCGGTGAGGGGGAGGAGACCACCCGTCAACTCGTCCGGGCACTCGAGATCGGCTGGTCTCTACTCAATGTACCAGGACTGGCGATCCGGCATCGTGGTCGCCCCCATGCCACAATCGACGTTTCCCCGATAAGCAATCTCGATGACTACCGTGTCGGCTGGGAGCTGATCGACCATCGCCGTTACAGCTACTGGGGAGGCAAGCGAGCGGTGGTGGCTCAGTTTTCGCGCGGCTGCCCCCATCTTTGCACCTATTGCGGCCAGCGTGGCTTCTGGACTCGGTGGCGTTACCGCGATCCTGTCAAATTCGCCAGGGAGCTGGCGCGCCTGCATCGCGAGCAAGGAGTTGAGGTGATCAACTTCGCCGACGAGAATCCGACCTCGTCGCGCCGTGCCTGGAGAGCCTTTCTCGAAGCGCTGATCGAAGAGGATGTCGATCTGCTGCTGGTCGGTTCAACCCGCGCCGGGGATATTGTTCGCGACAAAGACATCCTGCATCTCTACCGCAAAGCCGGTTGCATACGTTTTCTGCTGGGGCTGGAAAACACCGACGCCAAGACAATTGAGAACATTAGCAAAGGCTCCACTACTACAATCGACCGTGAAGCCATCCAGTTGCTCCGCCAGCATGGCATCATTGCCATGGCGACCTGGGTGGTAGGCTTCGAGGAGGAGGCTGATGTTGACCATTGGCGCGGTTTAAAACAACTCTTGTCCTATGATCCCGACCAGATCCAGCTCCTCTATGTGACGCCTCATCGCTGGACCCCCTATTATCGGGAGGCTGTCGACCGGCGGGTTATCCAGACTGACCAGCGACGCTGGGATTACAAGCATCAGGTTCTCGAAACCCGTCACATGCCGCCCTGGCGTGTTCTTCTCTGGGTGAAATTCACGGAAGTGGTTCTGCAGGCCCGGCCTAAAGCGCTCTATCGTACCTATTTGCAGCGCGATCGCGAGCTGCGCCACGCCATGCGCTGGTACACGAGCATCGGTCGGCGGGTGTGGCCTTATGAGATTATTCGATTTTTACGCGAAAAGCTGATCCATGGCGGGCCAACCGTAGGAGAGATGTGGGGACCGCCCCAGGATAACGAAGAGTTGCCGATGCGTGTCGTACCGGGTGGCCGTTATGAGGAGAGTACGCTTGCTTCCTTACAAGCGCATGACGGCACGCTTCGCCCATCTTCCATTTGAATTTTTGGAGATGGTGTCCTCTAAATCCCAGTTGCTTGGGATACTAACTCCTGAGCATTGAACGCAATAGCCTTAGTTAGATATAGTCGCTGCATGAATAATCAAAATGATTGCTTGCGACCGGTAGATCCATATGATCTTAGATGGATGCAACGCGCCCTGAATCTTACTCAAAGGGCCGAGGGCGAGGTGCCGGCAGCCGGATCGGTAATTACCGTTTATCGGATGCTACCCTCTATGTAACCCTGGAGCCGTGCCCCATGTGTGCCAGTGCACTGGGGGTATTTGGGATTATGATCCAAAGGGTGGGAAACTAACCGGACACTCATTCGTAAAACAGCCATAAACAGCACGATTAATCGTCTGTGTAATTCGAGCTATTGGTGACAGTCTCTGGTGCAAATTGAAAAACAGGCTGGTTATGGGGTAAAGGTGTCAGCTACCCGCACACCCTCCCATCATGTCACGTAGCGAGGTAATCACTGTTAGAATAGATGCTTTGGTGACGGTGACTATCGGTATTACATTTAGTGGTTATACAGCTATTAAAAAATATACAGTACGGAACTTTTTCGAAAGAGATCTGCCAAATTGATGTTAGTTGAAATAAAAATCAATCTCAGAGTGGTTTGATTATATGAGCCAATCTCCTAAAAAAATGCTGGCTGTTATGCTCGCTATCTTAGTGGGGTTAAGCCCATTACAGAGTGCGATGGCCGGTTTTGCCGATTCTTTCGGCCAGGGAGAAGCTGTCCATCAAATGGCTGATAGGCATGATGGCAGTCTCGCTATGACCACCGGTCATGCCATGACCCAGGATTGTGAGCAATGCAAGGTAGACACTGGCTGCTGTAACAGACACGGTTGCTCATCCGGTCATTGTGTTTCTTGCGCTTTAGCGCTGCTTCCCATGTTATCACTTCCCACTCATCAAACAGCCTCATCCGTACTGTTTCGAACGGATGATGGTTGTGTCAGTCAACTCTCATCTGCTCTCTTTCGTCCACCCAGGGCCTGACTCTCTTGCAAGAGAGCACTGCTCTTTCAGTGATTGTCTGATTACAACCCATATCAGGATAATTTGTTGACTACTCATCAGCAAATCGATGGCATCATGGCCTGGGTGCAATCACATTGGTCTAAAGAGATATATCGCATTTGGCACGATCGGAATATTCAGGCAGATAAGCCGTTACGTATAATTAACCAAGGTTAATGCAAATATTAAATACAAAGGAGAGAGGTTGATGACAAAAAATAATATTACACAGCAAAACAGGTTCCTCGGTTTAGGGAAATGGATGATTTGGTTACTGGCGGGGATTGCTCTGGTGTCAGTAGGCATTATATCCAGCCAACAACCAACTATGGTGGCTGATGTGGTGGTCTATAAAAGCCCAACCTGCGGTTGCTGCAAAGAGTGGGTGAGTCATTTAAAGGAGAGTGGTTTTTCCGTGGAGGTTCATGATCGGGACGATATGCATCCGGTCAAAACGGAGCTTGGTGTGCCGCAGCATTTGCAGTCCTGCCACACAGCAAGAGTTGGTGATTATGTTATTGAAGGTCATGTGCCAGCCGGTGATATCAACCGACTGTTAAAGGAGAAGCTTGATGTTGCAGGTCTAACCGTACCCGGTATGCCAATGGGATCACCCGGCATGGAGGGTCCGCGCAAAGATCCATATGAGGTGTTAACCTTTCAGCGCAGTGGAGAAACATCTGTATACGCCAGTCATAACCAGTAGGAGATGAAACCTGTGTAATAGGAGCCCTGTTTTAGTCGTTGCCATGATGCCGATTATGGCAACAGGCTAACCGGGAACCTGCTCATAAAATAGCCATAAACAGCACGACCAATCGTCCGTGTAATTAGGTCTATTGGTGACGTCTCTTGGTGCAAATCGAAAAAACAGGCCGGTTATGGGGCAAAAGTGGCACCTACGTACAGTGGCAGTAGGGGTGGCATCAATAGAGATTAAGGTTTTCGTGATCTTTGGCACGGTATCGCTCTTTGATATCGATTGTAGATCTGGTTTTAATCTGGAAATATCTCACTGGCAACACCGGGAAACCGCTTTTGCAGCTTGATAAAGTACTCTGGCCCATCGAGACACTCCGGGTTTTCGACCTCACCACAGGGTATTTCAACCACCGACCAGGCGCCATCTTGTAGCCGTAGGAGGGCAGATACTAAGGGGAACGTGGGTTAAGCGACACTCAGGGCTTCAAGAATGGTTCTGATCAAGGCGCAGCTTGCAGGTAATGGTTGTTCCATTGGCAAGAGCTGTAACGCAGAACAGAGCCATTCTTGAAGCCCCTAACATATTGAAATTAAAAGGATAGGCCGTTATGTGTTTGCCATCAGGCTGTGTTATCAAGATTTGCTGTAGGAGTGCTACAGCGGCATCTTGATGCCTTGCTGAAAGCAAACACATAATGGCTGAGTGTCGCTTAACCCACGTTCCCCTTAGTATATCTTCATAACGGCTTGATCCATCCTTAGATGCCGGCAATGTATGCAGCCATGCCCAGCCACCCTTGCTTTTTAGATGCTCGACTACAAATACAGCATCTATGTTGTGTATGCGTTTCACCTCCTGTCGCATTGCATCCAGAATCGCTTGGCGTAGTGGGCTTCCAGGTGGTGGGGTGAGGTTGGCATCACTGCTAGCCATCTCTTCCTGGAGGGCCTCCTTTGAACCTAAAGAGTGAACATGCCCTGAAAAAGCGAACAGGCATAGAGCTGTCAGTATGGCGCCAAGAGTGAACCTTCTGTGTGGTTTCATGATTTGTAGTCTCGTGTAAGTTGATCAGAGGCGCTATGTATGTGTGCGTCTCCGGTTATTGCAGATGCTGCTGCAGCATTGTCCGCAGTTTGTCTGGTAGCGCCATGCTCTCTCCAGTGCCGGTTTTTGTGGCGACATGCACGCTCTGTATATCTGCTAATTTATTCCCTTCTCTGTTGCTAAAGAGGTATTGCAGGGTAAAAGATGAGCGGCCTATCTTCTCTACCTGTAGCTGAATCGTAACTGCATCTCCATGTTGGATGGGGGCGGTGAAGTCGGCCTCGCTATGCACTAGTGGTAGCTGGTAGTCACCCTGTTGCAGCATGGAGTCAAGGCTAAGCCCGATATGCTGCATAAACTTCTCATAGCAGTCGTGGGCGTGGCGTAGAGTGTGGGCAAAGAACATCACCCCGGCTGCATCTACATCATGCAGTGTGGCGGTGAAATTATAGCTGAAGCTATGTTGTGACATCTGTTTTCCCGGTTATATATCGGCAGGTCGAGTGATAGCTTTTAGCTGGCTACAGCCGTCATTCAGTTCTGACCAGCTACAGTTTAGAGTTAGGCGTGCCAGGGTAGCTGTAGGTAGCAGTTTACCATCTGCCGGACGGGGGATGGTTCGGTCGGCCAAGAAGAGCAGTAGCCCCTCCAGTGATGGATTGTGTCCCACCAGCATGATACGGGACGCCTCTGGTGGCGCTGCGTTTAGTACCAGCAGCAGGTCGCTAACAGATGCAGCATAGATGCGTCTCTCTTCGCTGATCTGTGTTGTCTCAACCCCCATGGATCTGCAGCACAGTTCGGTGGTAGTTTTGGCGCGTGTGGCGGGGGAGGTGATAACGTGAGTTGGTACTATCCCCTGTTGTAGTATCCAGGCTCCCATCTGTTCGGCATTGCGATTGCCGCGCTCTTTCAGTGGTCGTTGGAAATCATCTGTGTTGATGTTCCAGTCCGATTTACCGTGGCGCAGGATAAGTAGTTCATATGGTTGAGTCATCTGGCCGTTCTCATTAAGTTGGTTTGAAGCCTAGTCCTGCGTTAGATGGTATGGAGATTACCCCATCCTCGATTACAGGAGATACCCCTATATCTTGAGCCAACCAGCTACTGGTGGCTAGCCCATTGTATAGTTGATTGTCTATGGCGGCAGCTAGCTGTGTCGCCGCCCAGCTACCGGCAGCGCTATCCACGGTGGTGGTTACGACACTATCTATTCCCACCGCTTTAGCACGTTGCGCTAGCTGGAGTGCAGGCAGCAGACCGCCCTGTAGCATAGGTTTTAGGATTAGGCGGTGGATTGGCTGTACTGCTAATAGCTCGGTTATATCTATCTGCTGGAGTGATTCATCCAAGGCTATCTTACAGTGGCTGCTGGCCTGTAGGTCTGCCAGTGCGATCAGTTCTGGTTGCTGCAGCGGCTCTTCCAGGGACTCTATCGGTAGTCCATCGATACCTCGTAGAAAATGGCGGGCATCTGTCTGGCTCCATGCGCGGTTGGCATCCAGCCGTAGGGTGATACTGTCTGGCAGGGTTTGCGCCAGATGCTCCAGGAGCTGCAGCTCCTGCTTTACTGGGGACCCTCCGACCTTTATCTTCAGGACATGAAAGCCTTGGCGGATAGCTATCTCTGCCTTGGATATTACTGTTTTGTTGAGCTGCCCAAGATTGGTGTTTGTCTGCACACTGGAGGAGGAGGCTGGATTGAGCCAGAGGTGCAGGGGGCTATCTGCCATCTGGGATATGAGATCGAGTAGTGCCGTCTCAATACCGCAGCGGGCAGCTGGAGAGTCGCCTGGTGGTGGTAGCCCATCCAGTGCTGTCTGTGGTGATAGGTTGGTTGCGGCTTTTAGCTCTCTGCGTAGCCAATGCTCTGCTTGGGTAGGAGTCTCACCTCCTCCGGTTGGCAGCGTGGTAGAGTCACCGTAGCCGTGGTATCCATCGTCTGTTATCAGCTCTATGAGCCAGCCAGACCTATGGTTAAAACTGCCTGTTGCACTCTGCCACGGCTGTTTGAGCGGTAGTCTATAGGGGGTTAGTTTGGTTTGGAGGATCAAAGCAGTAGGCCGATACTTAGCAGGATACCGTAGGCAAGCTGCAGTTTTGCGGTGTTAGCCAGAATATTATTAAAGCTGGGGCCGGGGGGCTTGGTGATAAACAGTCGCAGCAGGATTAGTGCTAGCGGCAGGGCGATCAGCACCAGCCAGACTCCGGGGGTAAACTCATTTAGGGTCAGCGGTAGGAGGAAAGGCAACAGCAGTAGCACCCCATAGAGTAGGTGAGAGTGGTGGCGACTCAGATGGTAGGGCAGGGTGAGCTTATCCGCCTTGGCATCTGTCTCCAGATCGCGGTAGTTGTTGACCAGTAGTACGGCAGAGGCCAGCAGGCCGATGGTGGCTGCGGTTAGTAGCGCGTTTAGTGAGAGGTTTAAGGTCTGTATATAGTAGCTTCCCATCACGGCAGCGAGGCCGAAAAAGAGGAAGACGAACAGCTCACCGCTGGCGCTGTAGGCGATGGGGCGGTGGCCACCGGTATAGGCATAGCCTGCGGCCAGTGAGAGCAGGCCGATGGCGATGATGGGCCAGCCGCCGATCCATGTTAGATAGATTCCGAGCAGAAATGCCAGACCAAAACTCAGGTGGGCTGCCCGTTTCACCTCGGCCGGGGTGAACCACCCTTGGGCTGCAGCGCGCTCTGGCCCGATCCGCTCAGGGGTGTCGGTTCCGCGTTCAAAATCGACTGCATCGTTATATAGATTGGTGCCGATCTGGATCAGCAGCGCAGCGGCCAGTGCAGCCAGTGCCGGTAGCCAGTGGATACTGCCGGTTGTGGCTAGCGCCAGGCTGCTTCCAACCAGCACCGGCGTGATCGATATGACCAGCGTCTTGGGGCGGATGGCGAGCAGCCAGCGGCCTATGCGGCTCATGGGCGGCGGGGGAATTTGTTAAAATCGGCTGGCCGCTTCTCGACAAAGGCATCCCGCCCCTCTTGCGCCTCGGCGGTGTTATAGAAGAGGGCGGTGGCGTTACCTGCCAGCTCTTGAATGCCAGCCAGACCGTCGCTCTCGGCGTTAAAGGCTGACTTGAGTACCCGCAGTGCGGTGGGAGAGAGGGTTAGCATCTCTCGACACCACTGGATGGTCTCACTCTCCAGCTCTGCTAGCGGTACTACCGTGTTGACCAGACCCATTGCCAGGGCCTGTTGCGCATCGTACTGGCGACATAGAAACCAGATCTCTTTGGCTTTTTTTAGTCCTACGCTGCGAGCCAGTAGCCCTGCCCCCAGACCGCCATCGAAGCTGCCGACTCGGGGGCCGGTCTGGCCAAAGCGGGCGTTATCGGCGGCGATAGTGAGATCACAGATCAGATGCAGTACATGGCCGCCACCAATGGCGTAGCCAGCTACCATCGCCACTACCGGTTTTGGCAGGGTACGGATCTGGCGCTGTAGCTCCAGTACATTGAGATGTTCAACCCCCTGCTCATCCCGATAGCCACCATCACCACGGACCTTTTGATCGCCGCCAGAGCAGAAGGCCAGATCGCCTACTCCGGTGAGGATGATGGCGCCGATCTCTCGGTCGAGATGGGCATGGCGGAAGGCCGTTATCAGCTCTGTAACCGTCTGTGGACGGAAGGCGTTACGCAGATGTGGTCGGTTGATGCTGATCTTGGCGATCCCCTCGGCCTGATGGTAGAGGATATCCTCAAATTTCATCTCATCTCTGGTTTGCCAATCTACACTCTTGTGCATGCAATATGCTCCTCAGTTAATCTGCTGCTACCCGTCGCCAGTACTCCTGCTGTAGTAGCATATTCTGCTCCCGCTCTAACACTATCTCAACCAGGCTGACTCCAGGCTCAGTTAGTGCTCGCTCCAGAGCTGGCTGGAGTGCTCTCTGCTGCTCTACCCGCTGGTAGTTTAGTTGGTATAGTCTGGCTACATGTGAAAAATCTAGCCCCGTAGGGGTGAGCCACTGCTCACTAAATCCATCCAGTTCAGCCTGTGGCAGGTAGCCAAATATGCCGCCGCCACCATTGTTCAGCAGGATAATCACTCCGTCCAGTCCAGTTGCTGCCAACAGGCCGTTCATATCGTGATAGAGGGCTAGATCACCTAGTAGCCCAACTACTGGGCCGTTTGTTGCTGTGGTTAATCCCAGCAGGGTGGATATGTTGCCATCGATACCGCTGACCCCTCTGTTTGCCACGATACGGATCTCTCTGTCACTACTCCCGCTCCAGCTGTCAAGATGGCGGATCGGCAGGGAGTTGCTGCTAAACAGGATCGTTCCATTCGGCAGGGTGGTTAGCAGTTCGGTGATGATCTGATTGTCTGTCGGTTGCGATCCATCTGCTGTAGGGAGCAGGTCGATGGCACGCTTCTCTGCATGCCGGAATGTAGCCAACCACTCTGGTGGGGCCGGCGCTGTTTTGGACTCTATCAGGGCGTTACAGAAATCGGCTGGAGCCGCCTCTAATCGGCTGGTTGCCTGATGTATGGGGTCAAACCAGCATCCATACGGATTGACTAGGATAGTCTCGGTTTGGCACTGCTTGAGGTAGTTGAGCAGGGTGGTGGATACCGGAGTGGCACCAAACTGTATGAGCCACTCTGGCTGCTGTACGGCAGTGAAACTACTGCGGCGTAGGATGCTGTCGTAGCGGCAGATTAGATGTGATCGGTCGTGCCGACCAAAACGCAGGTTGCTAAGGGGGTCGGCCAGTAGTGGTACCTGCAACTGCTTTGCCAGTGCGGTGAGTGCGGTTATAGCAGCGGCATCAATCTCTATAGGGCCGCAGAGTAGTAGGCCGGGGCGGCCAGCAATCCGTTGCGAGATGGCGGTTATCTCTGCCTGGTCGATAATTGGGTTGATGTTGGCTTTGGGGGGCGCGGTTGCAGCTGATTGTTGGCGTGGAGGCGGCTTTTGCGGCACCAACGGTTCCCGTAGTGGGAGGTTGATATGAACCGGGCCGGGGCGTGGCTGCTGTGACTGTGCTGCCACCTCTGCTCCTAAGGCGTGGATCGAGGCCAGCGCCTCTGTGCTGGATTGTGCTGGGCCGGGGTCGTGGAACATGACGGTATGTGAGCCAAATAGGTTGCTCTGATCGGTGGTCTGGTTGGCTCCGCAATTTTGTAGCTCTGGGGGGCGGTCGGCACTCAATAGAATTAGTGGTACCCCGCTGTGGTACGCCTCAATGACCGCCGGATACCAGTGTGCCGGGGCGCTACCTGAGGTGGCGATCAGCAGTACCGGGCTCTGGTCGTAGCGTGCCAGTCCCAGGGCGAAGAATGCTGCGCTGCGCTCATCTATCTGCATCCAGCTCTGGATATCTGGGTGGCGGTTACAGGCGAGCACTAGTGGGGTGGAGCGGGATCCAGGTGATATTACCGCACGCTGGACGCCGGAGGCAGCCAGACCGGCGATCAGTGCATCGGCCCAGAGTAGGTTGGTGGTGGCTTGGTCTGGAGTCACGTTGAACCTAAAATCCTCAGTTGAGTGCCGCCACAAGTGCACAATTTGCGGTACAGCGTTACTCACCCACTGGATGAATGTCATGTGTAATAAAATGATTCATATTATCAATATCTTAACGCAACTAATAGCGATCAACTGAGGAATTTAGGTTGATAGCATACAGCCCTCTCAGCTATTTTCCAGCGCCTCTAGCATGACCCCAAACTTTAGCTCTATCTCCTCGAATTCAGCATCTGGGTCAGAGCCTGCGGTAATCCCCGCTCCAGCAAAGAGTTCGGCGCTATCTCCATCGATTAGGGCGCAGCGCAGTAGTACCGCTAACTCACCATCACCAGCCGCATTTATCCAGCCACCAGCCCCGCTATACCAGCCACGGGAGAAGGGCTCATGCTGTCCCAACCATGCCCGGGCCTCTGCTGTTGGCGCGCCATTTACCGCGGCAGTGGGGTGCAGCTTGTGGGCTGTATCGAGTAGCCCAATACCCGGTTTTAGGCTGCCGTAGATGCGGCTCTCTAGATGTTGTAGGTTGCGTAGACGTAGAAGCTGCGGTCGTGGTGGGATCTGTAGTTCGGTACAGAGTGGGGTTAGAGCCTGTTGGATGCTCTCTACCACCAAGGCGTGTTCATGTTGTGCTTTGGGATCTTGTAGCAGCTGCTCTCCCAGCCGCCTATCTTGCTGTTCATTGGCATCCCTTTGGATGGTGCCTCCAATGGCGCTACAGTTGATTTGAGAGCCGTGGCAGGCGGCTAGTAGTTCTGGAGTGGCTGCGGCAAATCGGCGTCCATTCAGGTTGGCGGCAAATAGCCTGCTGTCTGGATAGAGGCAGCGGAGAGTGGCCATAAGGTGAGCCGGGTTTAGATGTCGCTGGGCTTTGACTCTGAGGTGACGAGCTAACACCACCTTCTCTAGCTGTTTAGATGCGATAGACTCCTGTGCCGCGGTAATTAGACGCTGCCACTGCTCCCGTTGTAGGGGTGGGGTAGTGCGGGCAAGGGTGGTTCTGCGGCCTGGAGGGGAGATGCTCTGTTGTAGTGTCTCCATCAGCTCCGTATATAGCTGCTGCCAGCGTTTTAGGATGGTCTCCCGCTGTAGGATCGGTTGCAGCTTGATGGTGAATGATGCAGTGCAGTGGTTATCCCGCTGTTGTAGCAGTAGCTCAGGTAGCAGGATGGTGGCATTTGGCAGGCCGTCCCACGGTGACTGCATGGGATCATTGGGGGAGAAGGCGAACATCAGGAAGGTAGCCGGTTCAACCTCGGTTGCAGAGGGGTCTAGGCGGAGCCAGCTCTCTTGTAGTTTGCCAAAGTGTGCGGATAGATCCTCCAGGCGGTTTCTGCCTGTAGCGGTGATACGTTGCGCCTCCCCCCTGCCTAGCAGGGTGTGATCTTCTCCCGGATGGCTCCAGAATAGCCAGTTGCCGGGGATATGTGGCAGGTTTTGGAGGTGGGTGCCTGCGAGCGGAATGGTTATAGAGAGCAGGCCATCTGCTTGGGGTAGAGTCCTATTTAGACCCTCCTCTAACTGCTGTAATATGTGGTTTAACATGGCCATTAGCCGCTATATTTTATACTATGGCGGTGTGGATTGTGATTTGACCAGATGGCCGCCATTCTGGTATATATACGGTTCTATTTTATACGGTGTGTATAGCACTGTCTCGGCGGATTCAACAGCGGATAATAACGGGTTTTAATATGAATAGATGGGTATTAGCAGCTTCTATGGGCATGATGTTAGCGGTGGCAGGAGTACAGGCAGCGGGTGATGTGGCAGCAGGTGAGGCCAAGTCCGCTATATGTGCGGCGTGTCACGGTGCAGGCGGTAACAGTGTTAACCCTGTCTGGCCTAAACTTGCAGGCCAGCATGAGAGCTATATTATCAAGCAGCTGACTGATTTTAGAGCTGATCATAGAGCTAATGAGATGATGACCCCGCAGGCGAAGATGCTGCAGGGTGAGCAGGATATAGCCGACTTGGCAGCCTACTTCTCTTCACAGCAGCAGACGGCTGGGACTGCGGTAGCAGACAAGGTTAAGCTTGGGGCAAAGGTCTACCGAGCTGGCAATAGTGAGACCGGAGTTGCCGCCTGTATGGCGTGTCACGGCCCTAGTGGTATGGGAAACCCGGCCGCCAATTTCCCTCGTATCAGCGGTCAGCATGCCGCTTATGTGGATAAGACATTGAAAGATTTTCGCGCGGGCAAACGGAGTAACGATACTCAGAAGATGATGCAGGGTGTAGTCGGCAATATGAGCGATGCTGAGATTGCTGCGGTAGCGGAGTATCTGCAAGGCCTGCACTAGAGTTGGTTTTTTATCTTGTTGGTATATAGAGGCGGCCTTTGGCCGCCTCTGTTGTTTGCGCGGTCTGTTGCCATGTTTTAGTGAGTATTGGTGAACCCAACGCCTGGCTGCGGGTCATATGGTGTAGTATCAAAATTATTTATGGGTATCCTTAAAGATTATCGGTGCTCCTGCCGCAACTACTTTAACGTAGAGGAAGAAAAATGAAAAAGAGTTATCTGTTTGCCTGTTTGTTGCTATTGCCTCTAATCGCTTTGGCGGCTCCAGAGTATGAGGAGGATATACACTACTCAGCGGTTATACCGGAGCAATCTGGGGGTGAGGGTCAGCGAGTCAAGGTGTTGGGGTTTTTCTGGTATGGCTGTATCCACTGTTACCGCTTGGAGCCACACTTGGATAAGTGGTTGCAGAGCAAGCCAGATTATGTCGATTTTGTGCATGTTCCAGCTATGTTTGATCGTCCAGAGATAACAATGCATGCCAAGACATTTTATGCCTTGGAGCTGATGCGGGCGGACGCATCGATTCACGACAAGATATTTCATGCTATACAAGAAGAGGGGCAGGAATTAGCTAGCATCGATGAGATGGCAGAGTTTCTTTCCCAAAACGGCATAGATGCCAAGGCTTACCGTAATGCCATGGGATCTTTTGCAGTACAGACTCAAGCCAGGCGGGCAGCAGTTTTAGCTCAACGTTTTGATGTGCGGGCGGTTCCAGCCTTAGGGGTAGATGGTAAATATCTCATCAGTGGGCTGGGTGGTGCTACTACAATAGATGTAGTGAATCATCTGGTAAAGCAGGTGCGGCAGGAGAAGATGGCTCAGGCGGCAAAATGATCTAGAATGTATATGTAAGGGGGGATGTGCGGTGTGAGAGATGTGGGTTCCAGACGATTGCGGATATTGAGCTATAACATCCAGACTGGTGTGGATATACAGCACTATCGTCACTATGTGACCCATAGTTGGAAACATCTACTGCCCCATAGGGGTCGGCAGTTCAATCTAAACCGTATCGCTATCTTGTTGCGTGAGTATGATCTGGTTGGACTGCAGGAGGTTGATTCCGGTAGCCTGCGGAGTGGGTTTGTAGATCAGACTGAGTATCTGGCTCACAGAGCCGGTTTCCCCCATTGGTATAAACAGGTGAACCGTAGTCTGGGCAAGTTGGCACAGCACAGCAATGGACTGTTGAGTAGGCAGCGGCCACAAAAGATTGTTGAGGTCAAATTGCCGGGACTGCCTGGGCGGGGTGCTATTCTTGCTTATTATGGCGGTGTTAATGGGGTGGTTGTATGTATCCTGCATCTCGCCCTGGGGCGACGAGCGCGGATGCGGCAGATGGAGTATGTTGGTGAGATGTTGCAGGATTATCGCCATGTCGTGGTTATGGGTGATCTTAACTGTAGCTGTGATTCGCCCGAGATGCAGGCTCTTATGGTACGCGCCGATCTGCAAGAGTCCTCCTGTAAGCTAAACACCTTCCCCAGTTGGCGACCAATACGCAAGCTTGATCATATTCTGGTCTCTTCATCGCTAGAGATGGAAAACCCAAGGGTGGTTGATTACCCTCTATCTGACCATCTTCCAATCGGTATAGATATAGTGATTCCGCAAGAGATAAATTTGGCTGCATAGGAGTTAAAGGTGGCAACAGATTCAGACTGGAAGGGTAAATATATGGACCTGCTGCAGAAGCAGGATGATATGGAGGGTGCGCATAAAGAGAGCGACAAAATACTGTGTCGAGCCATTGTGCGTCTTGCTATCTCCACCAGTGGCCTTGATCCGCGCCTGGATCCACATCTGAATAAGCTGCGTGATGTGGTGCGTAAGGGTGTGGTTACCACCGGCTCGCAGCGTCAGATTGCCAACTTTTCAGAGGCGCTGATCCGTGCTGGTGATGATACCAAACCTGCTGCTGGTAGAGGTAAGAGTGGAGGAGGAGATGGTGGCCTGTTTCAACGTATTTTAGACAACTCCAAACTCAGAGGCCGAGATGCTGGGAGGCTTAAGCGGATCGGTAAGCAGCTACTGGCAGACCCGGCGGCAGCAACCGATGAGAGGCTGGATGAGTTAATCCAGCTGTTGGCAAAGGATTATACCTCTAAAGAGGGGCAGGCTAGTAGTGAGCAGGGGGAGGGTAGCCCCGGTCTATTTGGTCGGCTTTTGGGGCGGGATGCAGGTAGCAGCGAGCAGTTGAGTCAGGCGCATAAAGGTGAGTCGGTAAAACAGCTGTTGTCTCTATTGGTCAAGCTAAACTGGCCGGAGCAGTTCAAGGAGGATATAGCGGGTCTGGATAAAATGTTGGCAAAACAGAGTGCGCCAGAGGTGGTTGATAGGGTGGTGCGTGATCTGACCGAGGTGGTCTCTACTATTCTGGTCGATCTGGAGTTTGAGGCCAAGGCGACAGAGGACTTTCTGGCCGACCTGACATCGCGCTTGAAGGAGTTGGACAGGTATGTACTGGGTGGCCACTCCACACTTAAAGATTCACTTCAGAGTGGGCGTGATCTGGATCGTGAGGTGAAGCGGCAGGTTGGAGAGATTGAGAGCAGCGTCAAAGATGCAGATG
>CBFDBF010000011.1:0-15558 GCA_965602975.1 uncultured Gammaproteobacteria bacterium
TCGCCCGTGAGTTTCTGCCCCAACTAAAGAGCCGAGGGAGAGGCAATATGATCTTTATGGGATCGGAGGCCGCACTCTCTGGGGGCAGACGTGGAGCAGTATACTCTGCAACCAAATTTGCCCTACGGGGGCTAGCCCAGTCACTGCGTGAGGAGTGTGCCAACTCTGGGATACAGATCGGCATTATCAATCCTGGAATGGTACAGTCTGAGTTTTTTAATAAGCTACAGTTTGAACCGGGTGAGGCTGAAAGCGCTCATCTAAAGCCGGAAGATGTGGCGGCGGCGGTATGGCTAATGCTATCAGCCCGTTCCGGCGCAGTCATCGATGAGATAAATCTATCACCACAACAGAAGGTGATTCAGTTCAAATAAAAGTACAGCGGGCACCGAATGGTGCCCGCCAGATTTTTCCTACATCCTACTGGCTTGTAGGTATCTCAAGACTTATGTTGGCACGATTGTCTTCAACAATCTTCTCGCCGATACCATCTACCTCTGCCAGCTGCTCCACAGTGGCAAATTTGCCATGCTCACTGCGATAAGCAATGATTGCCTCAGCCTTGGCTGGGCCAATACCCTCTAACTCAGCAGCTAAAGTAGCAGCATCCGCCGTATTGATATCGACCGGTGCAGCAAAGGTGAAGCTCGAAGCGATCAGTAGAGATAGTGCAACTATCATCCGTGCTGGATGTATCATGTGTAATTCTCCTAAATGTATCCATCAATTTACAAAATATCCGCCCTTAAACTACATGTTATAGAGCGGGATGACACCCCAACCTTAGGGTGGTTTCGCAGAGTAAGGACTCTTATTCCTATTGTCAAACCAGATGTCTATTACTGCTACACAGTTCTCTGTCTGACCACCTCAAACAGGCAAATGGCACTTACTACGGAGACATTCAGACTATCCACACCTCCGGCCACAGGTATCCTTACCAGCCAGTCACAACTCTCTCTGGTTAGGCGGCATAAGCTGGGAATGGGGGCATTACAGAGGTTAGAAGGAGAGGGAGCTGAACCACTAGATTAGCTGTAGTGCAACTAAGCGATATAGAAAAAGCCTCTAATGAAGCTTAATTTTCTTTGATCAAGTCATCGTACTTGATCTCAAAATGGAGTTTATGTTTTGCCTCTTCATTTGCCAAGGTAAGCAGTGATTTTTTGATCGATTCATCTTCAGCCATTATGGCCATATCGGTGTATAGCTGAAACGCCTTTTTTTCCATCTTCATAGCCACTACCAAAGCATCCTCATAGCCCATATCATCTGTCAGTTTAACATCAACCAGATAATCGCCCATCTTCAGATCCGGCGTTACTTGATCGTTAACAATTGTCGTAGCTCCACGCTCTTTTATTGCTATTAGTTTTTTCTTATGCCTTAGCTCCTCTTCTGCGAACCCCTCCATAATTCCACGCATGGGCTCATGCTTCATGTTTGATGACAGCTTAATATAAAAATCTGCTGCTGCCTGTTCCTGTTGTATGGCGAAATCCAAAATATCGTCTAATGATTCCCATTTTTTCATAAATTTGTCCATCCCCTAAAGCTCTCTCTCGCATATGTTATTGTAATTTACATCCTATTAACCATTTAATATAGATACAACCCTTTTTTAGATAGGTCTTTAGGTCAATCTACAGTGCGCGCTGCCTTACCGCCTCAAACAGGCAGACAGCAGTTGCCACCGATACATTCAGACTCTCCACACCTCCGGCCATAGGGATTTTAACTAGTTGGTCACAAGCCTCTCTAGTCAGGCGGCGCAGTCCCTTCTCCTCTCCCCCCATGACCAGCGCCATAGGCCCGGTAAGATCGACTGCATAGACACTCTGATCCGCCTCACCAGCTGCACCAGTAAACCAGATACCGGCATCCTGCTGCAGCCAACGTATAGTACGAGATAGGTTAGTAACCTGAATAAAAGGGACACTCTCAGCCGCCCCGGATGCCACCTTGCAGGCGGTTGTGGTGAGACCAACAGAGCGATCTTTAGGGGCGATCACAGCATGTACTCCAGCACCATCGGCACTACGCAGACAGGCACCCAGGTTATGTGGATCCTGCACTCCATCCAGAATTAGCAGCAGAGGAGGCACCTCAAGATCGGCAAGCAGATCCCGCAACGCACTCTCATCCTGTGCCGCGGCCACTCTACTACGTGCCGCCACACCCTGATGGTTGACCCCAGGCTGCAGGCTATCAATCTCATCTCTGGAGACAGAGTTCACTCTAACACCAGCCTCTTCGGCCAGAGCTATAATCTCTCGGATACGACGATCCTGACGGCGCCCCTCGACCCACACTTCATCCACTGCACCAGAGCCATGTTTTAGGGCAGTACGGACACTATGCAGTCCGGCTATTATGTTGCTCTCTGCCACTATTTACGCCGCTTGCCATCTTTCTTACTACTCTTGTTTTTACTGCTTTTACGCCGCTTCTTCCGCTTATCTCCGCTCTTGGCAGGCTCTTGATCAGCCAGTAGAAAATCTATTTTGCGATCATCCAGATTAACTGCAGCCAGCTGTACTCGCACCGGGTCTCCCAGCCGAAATACCTTGCCACCACGCTCACCGGTCAGCTTGTGGGCAATCGGATCAAAGTGGTAGTAGTCGTTCTCCAAGGCACTGATATGAATCAGACCATCAACATAGATATTCTCCAGCTCGACAAACAGACCAAAGGAGTTAACGCTGGTGATGATGCCGGAGAAGAGCTCGCCAACCCTGTCCATCATATACTCACACTTGAGCCAATCCACCGCATCCCTGGTCGCCTCATCGGCTCTCCGCTCAGTACTGGAGCAGTGCTCACCCAACCCCTGTAGCTGTGATGTAGAGTAGCTAAAATCCTCCTCACTGCCGCCGTTAAGCAGATGTTTAATCGCCCGGTGGACGATCAGATCAGGATAGCGCCGAATCGGCGAGGTAAAGTGGGTATAGGCCGGAAAGGCTAGACCAAAATGGCCGACATTCTCTACGCAGTAGATCGCCCTGGACATGGAACGGAGCAGCACCGTCTGGATCAGATGGGCGTCTGGACGCTCCCGCACCGAATCCAACAGACCGGCATAATCTTTGGCTTTAGGCTCATCTCCACCCTGTAGACTTAGCCCCAGACCGCTAAGAAACTCCCGCAGATCAGCCAGCTTCTGTTCGCTAGGGGTCTCGTGGTTACGATAGAGAGATGGCAGTTTTTTATGCAGTAAAAAACGGGCTGCTGCCACATTGGCAGCCAGCATACACTCCTCGATCAGACGGTGGGCATCATTGCGCTCCACCGGAATAATTCGCTCCACCTTCTGCTCTTGGTTGAATATGATCCTGGTCTCAGTACTATCAAAATCAATAGCACCCCGCTTGGCACGCGACTTGTGCAGCACCTGGTAGAGGGCATACAACTCATGTAGATGGGGCAGCACTGCAGCATATTCAGCCCCCAACTCAGTGTCACCCTCCACCAACATAGCATTGACCTGATTATAGGTAAGACGGGCATGAGAGCGCATCACCCCCTCAAAAAAACGGGAGCGCTGGATTTCACCATCTACGCCTATATATAGTTCACACACCATACAGAGACGATCAACCTCTGGATTGATCGAACAGAGTCCGTTGGAGAGCTTCTCTGGCAACATCGGAATCACCCGATCAGGAAAATAGACCGAGTTACCACGCAGCCGCGCCTCGACATCGAGCGCACTACCCACAGCCACATAAGAGGAGACATCAGCGATAGCCACCAGTAGACGCCACCCCTTGGAGCCCTTCTCACAGTAGACGGCATCATCAAAATCGCGTGCATCCGCCCCATCGATCGTAACTAGAGGAAGCTGACGTAGATCCTCCCTCCCCTTTTTGGCCTCCTCCGCCACCTCTTCGCCAAACTTTTGGGTCTCCTGCTCCACCTCTTGTGGCCACTCTGACGGTAGCTCATAGGTTCTAATCGCCAGCTCTATCTCCAATCCAGGGGCCATATGATCACCCAGAATTTCCACGATGCGGCCCACCGGCTGGGTACGTTTGGTCGGCTGCTCTACGATCTCTGCTACCACCATCTGGCTATGTTTAGCACTGTTCAGGCCACCCTCTGGGATTATTATCTCGTGAGTGATCCGCCTGTTGTCCGGCTCGACAAAACCGATCCCACCCTCTAGATAGAGCCGCCCCACCACCTGATGATTGGCTCTCTCCAGTACCTCGACAATAGCCCCCTCCCTGCGCCCACGCCGATCGATCCCGGTAACTCTGGCCACCACCCGATCATCATGCAGCACCTTCCGCATCTGTCGAGGAGAGATGAACAGATCACCCCCTCCCTCATCCGGCTGCAGAAAGCCAAACCCATCCCTATGGCCAATAATCCGCCCGGCGATCAGATCCTTCTTGTTGACCAGACAGAGGGCACCAGTACGATTACGCACCAGCTGACCATCCCGCTCCATCGCATTGAGACGCCGCCGCAGAGCCTCCAACTCATCCTCTGAGGTCAAATCTAACCGCTTAGCCAGCTCTGCACGCTTAAGCGGCGCACCATACTCTGCTAGATGATCAAGAATAAACTCCCGGCTAGGTATAGGGTTGTCATACTGCTTGGCCTCCCTAGCGTGGTGCGGATCTACACTCTTTGAACTCTTCTTGCTGCGGCGTCTAGCCATAATTTTAAAACCCTGAATTGTTGCTGAAACCCCTATTCTACCGTTGACAACCCCCTCCTGTCCCAGTTAAAGTTCCCTCCCTTCAGCTGGGGGCTCCCTGCTGGATATGCCGAGGTGGTGAAATTGGTAGACACGCATGCTTCAGGTGCATGTGGGGGTAACCCCGTGGAGGTTCAAGTCCTCTTCTCGGCACCACTTTTAAACCGCATCAAACACCCTTGTCCTCTTCCATCCCATGTTTTTTCAGCTTTCTCCACAGAGAGACGCGATCGATCCCCAAAACCTTTGCTGCCTGCGTGCGGTTTTGTCCACTACGCTCCAGAATATATCGAATGTAATCCGCTTCGCGTTCGGCCAGAGTGGGCATGTTCCCACCTTTTTCATGCACAACATGCATCGCATTCTCTACCAAAGCCGGCGGCAGGTTCCCCATGGTTATCTGCTCTCCGTGTGCCAAGGTTACAGCGCGCTCAATAATATTCTCCAGTTCACGTACATTACCTGGATAGTCATAACTAAACAGCGTCGCCATTGCATCTGCTTCTATCTCATCTACCGAACGCCCCATGCGTACTGCATGTTTACGTAAGAAATGAAATGCCAATAGAGGCACATCATCCCTACGCTCTGCCAAGGGTGGAAGCTGTAACCCTACTACATCCAGACGGTAGTATAGATCCTGGCGAAAACGACCGGCGGCAACCTCAGCCAAAAGGTCACGATGGGTTGCAGCAATCAGACGTATATCCACAACAGTTGCCTTAGTTGCACCAAGGCGCTGAATCTCACGCTCCTGAATGACCCGCAGCAGCTTGACCTGCATCCCTAGCGACATCTCTGCTATCTCGTCCAGAAACAGAGTGCCCCCATTCGCCGCCTCTATAAGCCCCTGCCGCGCCTCTGTCGCCCCAGTATATGCACCCTTCTCATGGCCAAACAGCTCATTAGCCAGCAGATCATCCTGTAGTGCACCACAGTTAACCGCCTGAAACCTGTTCTCACTGCGAGTGCTATTAGTATGGATAAAACGGGCGAGCAACTCTTTACCAGTACCGCTATCCCCAGAGATCAATACATTGGTATCGGTATGGGCAACTTGTCGCGCCATCTCTAATAGACGCTGCATAATCACATCCTGGGTGATTATCGTAGGCTCATGTTTACCCTTACCAAGCTGTGCCTTCAGCTCCCTATTCTCTCGTTTTAGATGAACCATCTCCAACGCATTACGTATAACCTCACGCACCTCATCCAGACGAAAAGGTTTAGCAATATAGTGAAATGCCCCTGCCTTCATCGCCTCCACGGCTGAATCCAGGGTTGCAAAGCCGGTTATCAGAATCACCACAGTCTCGGCATCTAGCTCCTTGGCCCGACGCAGTAGAGCCATCCCATCCACTGCCTCCATCTTTAGATCTGTTAAGACGATATCAAATTTACCCCTCTCCAAGGCCTCTATAGCAGCCATACCGCTCATCCGTGTAGTAACGATGTAACCAGCCTTGCGACATACATGAGCCAGGTTCTCTACCGCAGTAACTTCATCATCAACTATCAAGATGCGGCCGCTCGCTGCAGCTAGATCATCCATGACTGGACTCCTCTCCAGGAAGCAGCACAATCACCTGGGTGCCTCTGCTCGGCCTGGAGGCTATAGCGAGACAGCCGTCATGCTCTTGCACTATCTCCTGCACTATAAACAGCCCCAGCCCGACCCCCTGGCTCGGTTCACTCGTGGTAAAGAATGGATCCAACACCTTAGATAGGTTATCTCTGGGTATGCCTGGGCCATCATCAGAGACCAGTATCTCGACAAACCAACCCTCATAATCGGTAATACATTTCAGATTACCAACAACTTCAGCATTGTTAGGGATCATCGCAACACCGCGTTCACATAGCATTGCACTTATGCGCACATGTGCACCCTCACCCGCAGCTTGTAGAGCGTTTTGTATAAGGTTAATAAACAGCTGTTGCATCCTCTGTTTATCCACCTCTAACACAAGATTATCCGGCACAGTGACCGTTAGCTTTGCCGAATACTCCTGTAGCATTTTACCAGTAATAACCTTAATCTCATTCACCAGATCTAACAGCTTGATTTTGTTTTTTTGAAAGTTGCGTTGACTCCCAAAGTCGAGCAGAGATCGCACAATATTTTGACCGCGCTCAGTCTCACTATCAATCTGCCGCAACCAAGTGTCTAATTGATCTGGATCAGCCTCTGACAGCTCCTCAATAAGCAGTTGACAGGAGGAGGAGATATTAGAGAGAGGATTATTCAACTCATGCGCCACACCAGCCGCCAAGGTGCCTAATGATGCCAGCTTCTCCGAGTGCAACATACGCTTCTGTCTAACCTCTAACTCCTTCAACATCCGATTGAAGGCATCGGTAAAGGTCATAAATTCACGATCATTAGATGGTGGCTCTAAATGGTCGAATTTCCCCCTGGCGATCGACAGTAACCTGGACTCAAGCTGTTTTAACGGTGTAACTACTGCACTCTTGAGCTGCCGCCCAACCAGATAGATCCCCAAACCTATAATAGAGAATGATATCAACAGGAACCACTTAGACTTTTGGATCGTCTCTGCCAAAAGGCTCCGCTCCTGTTTCGATAGAGACTCCACGGTGAGATATATCTGATGTCCCAGCGCCCTTATCTCATCTTCAATCGGCTTCTGCTTATCGATCAGTGCGCTATCCCAAATCCCCAACTTAAGGCGATAAGAGTTGAGATCTTCCAGCATACTGGATGGATCTGAAAGACGCATGATCTCATCTAGAGAGCTCTTGTGGCTGCGCACGATATTTAGAGCGGTGACAGCATACTCATCTGCCCGCGTAAATGCCCCTCTATCCAGATAGAGAAATAGATTCTTCTCTTCCCGACGCATCTCCGAAATGGCATCTTGCAGGTCCGATACAACCTCCCCCTCAGCTATCTGTCGCTCCAGAAACAGCAGATCCAGAAAGGCGATTATACCGAGCACCACAGCACCGGTAACCAGTACAACATATGCGCTGGTGATCTTACCGCGCAAACTTCCCATATCGAATAGAGTAGCCATAACAAAATGCAACACACTGTTTCAAAATGAAACAATAGTACCAAACCAGTCTACTCCGTGTATATATCGGGGTTAAATCTATTTGAGACGCACCCTGCTATTGCATAATGCAATACTAGCCACAATGCAGATACACTGAGACCCTTATAAATCAATGAGTTACAATTAATTAAAACATGGCACAGCGGTTGCATTATAGATATAAATATCATGTCTACCACTACAATTTAAAGCGAAAACATGAACAAACTAGCCGATGAAGAGCAGACCATCTCAAAGCCTGGGATCATAACCAAAAAACAGCTCTTCGCAGCCATCGCATTCACGGCTATGGCTCTATTTCTATTCAGTATTGTACCTACGATAGAGATAGCCTGGGTTAGCACAATTCTGGTTCTAACTATCTATCTGTTTGCATTTGAGGTAGTTGGAGTAGATGTGGCCGCTGCAACGGTTATGGTACTGTTGGGGCTGACCTCGCTATTGGCCCCAGCAATGGGACTGGAACAGGGCTTAGTAGACAACAAACATCTGTTTGAGGGCTTCTCTTCTAACGCCGTAATATCCATTATCGCAGTCATGATAATAGGTGCCGGACTAGATAAAACAGGTGTAATGACAAAGGTTGCCGCATTAATATTGAAGGTTGGAGGTACTACTGAGTCACGCATTATACCCATCATCTCAGCCACTGTGGGGTTCATATCCTCCTTTATGCAGAACGTAGGGGCTGCCGCACTATTTCTACCGGTAGTATCCCGCATCTCTGCCCGCTCTGGACTACCTATGTCGCGCCTACTAATGCCCATGGGGTTTACCGCCATCTTGGGTGGCACCATGACTATGGTTGGATCGAGCCCACTCATACTTCTAAACGACCTGATCCTAACCTCTAACAGAACACTCCCAGACAATCATCAAATGGAGACTTGGGGACTGTTCTCCGTTACCCCCGTGGGTATCGCGTTGATCGCTACCGGTATCATCTACTTCGTAATTGCCGGACGGTTTGTGCTACCAAAAACCAAGAGCGAAAGCAGTACGATTGGCACCGATCCAATGACCTATTTCCATGATGTCTACGGCCTGGATTACAATATCAATGAGGTTGTTGTTACCGATGATAGCGACCTGATCGGGCAATCACTGGGGGACGTTGAGACAACTTATCGTATAAGAGTTATTGCCACTAAGCGCTCTGGTGAAGAGACACGAGTTGGCCCCGGCACCATCGCCCGTGACACCGAATTTCAAGCCGGCATGGTACTTGGAGTAGTCGCAGAGCCCAATGATCTAAGCCACTTCGTAGAAAAATACGGCCTAAAACTGCGCAGTATGTTGCGCACCTTCCCAATATCTCTCTCTGCTGCCAAATCCGGTATTGCTGAAGTGGTTATCCCACCAGGCTCTAGCCTAATAGGCAAAAGCGCCCGTGATATATGGATGCGCAAGACCTACGGCTTGGCACTGATTGGACTACATCGCGACGGTGATACCATGCGAGATAAAGAGGATATCCGCAATATGCCGTTTCACCCAGGTGACACCCTAATAGTACACACCCCGTGGAATGCGCTGGAGCGGATCGAATCGAACCGTGATTTTGTAGTGGTAACTACAGAGTACCCCAGAGAGGAGAAGCTCCGCCCCAACAAAATACTGCCTGCTGCCATCTTTTTTGGCATCGCCCTATTCATGGTGCTATTTACCGACATCCTCCTCTCCGTAGCACTTTTTACAGGTGCAATGGGGATGGTACTATCAGGTGTGTTAAAGGTTGAAGAGGCCTACGACGCAGTGAGCTGGAAAACGGTATTCCTGCTAGCCTCACTGATCCCTTTAGGCATGGCTGTAGAGAGCAGTGGTACCGCAAAATGGATCGCCGATCAGGTGCTATTTGTAGTAGGTGGTATGCCGCTATGGGTGATTCAGTCTGCGGTAGCAATACTAGCTACTTTTTTCACTCTAGTGATGTCCAATGTTGGTGCCACTGTACTCCTGGTGCCACTAGCGATAAACATAGCTATTGGTGCGGGTGGTGATCCTGCCGTATTCGCCCTGACCGTGGCCATTGCCACCTCCAACTCCTTCCTCATCCCGACACACCAGGTCAACGCCCTAATTATGGGACCGGCCGGTTACCGTGTAGCTGACTTTATAAAAGCTGGCAGCATAATGACGCTGCTATTTCTAGTCGTAATGATGCTCATGATGAATCTGTTGTTCTGAATACAGCAAAACCTCCCTAACCAAATGGATGCCGCAAGATTATAGTCTCTGCCCTATCTGGGCCGGTAGAGACTATATCAATCGGAGTTTTACAGAGCTGCTCTATCCGTGCCAGATAGTCACGTGCGTTCTGCGGCAGATCATCGATACTCTTAGCACCAACGGTTGACTCCTGCCAGCCTGGAAGCTCCATGTAGACCGGCTCACATCGCTCAAAACTATCTGCTCCAGCCGGTGGTGCATATATCTCTTCACCATCGAATTTATAGGATGTGCAGATCTTCAGACTATCCAATCCATCCAGCACATCCAGTTTGGTAATGCAGATCCCGGTAACACTGTTGATCGCCAGAGAGCGACGCAGAGCAACAATATCAAGCCAGCCGCAACGGCGCTGCCGTCCGGTGGTAGCACCGAACTCATTACCCTTGGTGCCTAAATGGTCTCCATCATCATCAAACAGCTCCGTAGGAAAGGGGCCAGACCCAACTCTAGTGGTATATGCCTTAACGATACCCAGAATATAATCGAGATCACGTGGCCCCATACCGGTACCACTAGCGGCACTACCACAGGTGGTGGTAGATGAGGTGACATAGGGATAGGTACCGTGGTCGATATCGAGCAGCGCACCTTGAGCGCCCTCAAACATAATACTCTGTTCATCCAGCTTCATACGATGCAGAGTACCGGTGACATCCTCCACCATAGGGGCGATCCGCTCACCTTGAGCCAGTGCTTCATCCAGCACCTGCTGGTAATCTATCGTATCTGCCTTGTAGTAGTGCTGCAGAAAGAAGTTGTGGTACTCCATAACCTCACGTAGACGCTCCTTGAAATGCTCTGGATCGAGCAGCTCACCCAGCCGCAGACCACGGCGCGACACCTTATCTTCATAGGTTGGGCCAATGCCTCGGCCAGTAGTACCAATAGCCTTCGCTCCACGCGCCACCTCTCTGGCCTGATCCAGGGCGACATGGTAGGGCAGGATCAGGGGGCAAGATTCGCTGATACCGAGACGCTGGGTTACAGGAACATCATTCCCCTCCAGCATATCAATCTCTTCCAGCAGCGCGGATGGTGAGAGTACAACCCCATTACCTATCAAACAGCGTACATTCTCGCGCAGAATACCAGATGGGATCAGATGCAAGATTGTCTTTTTGCCATCGATAACCAACGTATGGCCAGCATTGTGCCCTCCCTGAAAACGGACCACAGCTTGAGCACGATCGGTGAGCAGATCTACCACCTTGCCCTTCCCCTCATCACCCCATTGGGTACCAAGTACTACAACATTCTTACCCATATTTCACAGTCTCTAAACTCTAAATAAATAAACAGTGGCTTACCCTCAGCACACAACTACAGTACCGACATAACCACCCATTTGCCATCCTGTTGTGCCAGCTTCTCCCGACAACCCATAGCCTGAGCATCACCCCTCTGTCCAGGCAGGCCATTGACTACTCGCCGCCCCTCAGCACGTAGCTTAGCCACCATGCTTTGCTGCTCTAAATCACTACTCCAAGGAGCGAATATACCCCTATTTTCCTCCTCCGCAACCCTACTGCTTAGGCGCAACAGAGTTCTTAAGTCTGCACTAAAGCCACATGCTGGCCGGGCACGCCCAAAACGCTGGCCAATATCATCATAACGCCCGCCCCGTGCTATCTCCTGCCCCAACCCAGGGACAAAGGCCGCAAACACCACACCGGTATGGTAGTGATAACCACGCAACTCAGCCAGATCAAAGTGTAGTGACAGACCTGGTAACCGCTGCAGCAGGACAACTAACCGCTCTAGATCACTCAGTGCCGCCTGTACCGCATCACCGGCAGAGGCCAATAGCTCACGCCCCTTGGTTAGGACATTGTCGCCATTTAGTTCGGCTAAGCCTGCCAGCATTACAGATATACCATGCGGGATATCCATACTTGCAAGAAGCGTCTCTATCTCGACTGTGGCTTTGCGTTGTAGTGCGGCAAACAGCTGTAACTCCTGCTCTCTACTAAGCCCAGCCTCCTCGGCTAGACTACGAAAAATCCCAACATGCCCCAGATCCAGATGGATATCAGCTATCCCTGCACACTGTAGGCTCTCTAGCATCAAGGCAATGGCCTCAAAGTCACTCTCTACCCCTGAGTGACCATAGAGCTCTGCCCCTACCTGCAGCGGCGCCCTGGAACTAGAGAAGCCATCACTTTTAGTGTGCAGGATGGTACCGAGATAACATAGCCTGGTGGGAACATCACGCCGCAGTTGGTGGGCATCTATACGGGCAGCTTGAGGAGTGATGTCAGCGCGTATACCCAGCTGGCGACCGGTGGAGAGATCGGTCACCCGAAAGGTCTTCAGATCGAGATCACCCCCAACCGTAGTAAGAAGCGAGTCCAGATACTCGATAAATGGTGGAAAGATCAGCTCATACCCCCACCGCTGGTAGAGGTCAAGCAGATCACGGCGTAGCTCTTCTAGTGCTATTGCCTGGGGCGGTAGTACCTCTTCAATTCCATCCGGCAACAACCAGTTATTATTTTGCATGACTACGCTTCTTTTTTATCGATCTTGAGGATCAATTTACCAGATATAGGGTGGCAACCCCAAGTAGCATACTGGCCAACCCAGACATCCGTAAAGCGCGGTCATCCATCTCCGCCACCAGACGCATCATGTTGCGTAACCCTCTGGGACTGAGAAATGGATAGATACCCTCAAGTATCGCCACCAAGGCCAGAGCAACCAGAAGATCATGCCACATATTTATAAACTACTTACCCTTACCCTTAAAGTACTCAAAGAACTCAGAGTCTGGTTCCAGCACAATAATGTCTCCACCCTTATTAAACACCGAACGGTAGGCACCCAAGCTGCGGTAAAAGGAGTAGAATTCACGATCTCTATTGTATGCCTGAGCATAGATATCTGCCGATTTGGCATCCCCTTCACCCCGCAATTCCTCCGACTCTTTATAGGCGTTAGCTATAATAACCGTGCGCTGACGATCAGCATCAGCCTGGATCCGCTCCGCCTGCTCTTCACCTTGGGCGCGTAGCTCTTTGGCCACCCGCTCACGCTCGGTGCGCATCCGGCCATATACCGATTCGCTCACCTCACGTGGGAAGTCGATCCGCTTGACCCGTACATCGACAATCTCCACCCCAAGTTCTGCCGCCTGCTCATCGGCCGCCTTACGCAGCACCTCCATGATCTCAGCGCGCTCACCAGATATCGCCTCCTGAATAGTGCGCTTACCAAACTCGTTACGCAGTGCAGTGTTAATTCGCTCTGACAGCAATTTAGATATTCTTCCTAAGTTACCCCCACCGGTAGAGCGGTAGAACTGCGCCACATTTTTGATCCGCCACTTGGCGTAAGAGTCAACAATAACGAACTTCTTCTCTATAGTAAGAAAACGTTGTGGCTGCGAGTCGAGAGTCTGTCTGCGCCCATCAAAAAACTTCACATTGTTGATCAGCGGAAACATCCAGTGCAGCCCCGGTTGATAATCGGAGTCTACAATCTCACCCAGACGAAACTTGATCGCCTTCTCCCACTGATTAACAGTAAAGGCTGAGGCATAAACCAGCACTGCAAGAATGGCCAGAGCCACAATAAATCCTCTACTTTTATTACCCATTAGCGAGCCCTCCTGCCACGGTTAACTTCACGTTGAGGGGTGACCGCTTGCTGCTTTACCGGCTGTGGCACCAACCTGACCGTAGCAGGCTGCTGCCCAGAGCTGGACTGCATCAACTTGTCCAGCGGCAGGTACATCAGGCTATTCCCACTCTTCACATCTAACATCACTTTATTGCTGTTACCCAGCACCTGCTCAACCGTCTCTATATAGAGCCGTTTACGCGTCACCTCAGGTGCCTTCTGATACTCCGTTAATACTGCCAGAAAACGTGAGGTCTCACCCTCCGCCTCGGCGATCACCTGCTCCTTATATGCCTTTGCATTCTCTACCTGCCGTGCTGCACCACCACGCGCCCTTGGCACCACATCATTGGCATAGGCCTGTGCCTGGTTCTCAATTTTCACCTTATCCTCACGCGCCTTGTTGGCGTCATCAAAGGCGGCCTTTACCTGCTCTGGTGGGTTGGCATCCTGGATATTGACACTCACCACCTCCATGCCAGTTTGGTAGAGATCCATCAAATCCTGAATGCTCTTTTTTACCGCATCAGCAATACCACTACGGTTCTCGGTAATGATCACATCTAGCCCGCTCTTGCCGATCACCTCACGCAGTGCCGTCTCAGTAGCATCTTTTAGAGTCTGGTCTGGATCCCAATCCTGGAACTTATAGTTTGATGGATCCTGGATTTTAGACTGTATCGTCAGTGTAAGGTCAACAATATTCTCATCCTTTGTGAGCATCAGCGCGGTATGGGTAAAGGTATGCACCTCATCAATATCGATAGCCATAACCCGATCTACCAGTGGAACCAATAGATGCGGTCCCGGATCGGTAACCTCATGAAAAGCACCAAAACGTAACACCACTCCACGCTCTGCCGGCTCGATAATATAGAAGCTCTGCCAGAGAAGAAATGCAATCAGACCGAGCAGGATCATGCCGCCCATACCTGCTACGGCAGGGCCATCCGGCACCCCCCCATCATCGCTACCGTTGCCGCCACCGTTAGAGCCGCCACGACCGCCAAATAGACCCCCCAGACGCTGCTGCATCTTTTTAACCACCTCATCCAGATCAGGTGGGCCTTGATCTCCACCTCTATCACTCCATGGATCTTTATCTCCACCAGGTTCATTCCAAGCCATGTTTTACTCCAAACAGTAGTATTTAATCTAAGCAGCCACCAATTCTATCCTGCAAGCGGCATAATTTGAACAGTTTTCAGCAATATCATGCTGCAATCTTCTAATTTAGGCTTCAATCCGAGATGCAGATTAACCTGCTCTCAAGCTCCGGCTCCTGCCCCAACAGTCGTTCATACTCACGCCGCGCTATATCCAGCTCCAGCTCCCAACCACCATCAGTGGTCACCCTATCCTGCACTATCTTGGCAACCTTGAATATCTTGGCCCGTAGCCTGCCATCCTGCGGTTCTAGCCGCACCATTTGATGCATATGCTCCCGCTGAAAAAACTGAGCCAACACCTCCAATAGAAGATCTATTCCGCTACCATCCAGTGCTGACAACCAGACACGCCGCACAGTTCCATCCTCAGCATACTCTAATCGCGGCTTCTCCCCCTCCATAAGGTCAATCTTGTTGTAGACCTCAATCTGCGGGATGTCGGCGGCACCGATCTGCTGCAACACACTGTTCACCTCTGCCACCGACACACTCCGCTGGTGGCTATCTGCATCGATCACATGCAGCAGCAGTCCAGCTGATGCTGTCTCCTGCAGGGTTGAGCGAAAGGCGGCGACCAGCTCATGCGGCAGATGGGAGATAAACCCCACCGTATCGGCCACAATAGCAGCCCCCTCTCCCGGCAGATCTATCCGCCGCATGGTTGGATCCAGTGTGGCAAATAGCTGATCTGCTACAAATACTCCAGAGTCGGTCAAACTATTAAACAGGGTGGATTTACCAGCATTGGTATATC
>CBFDBF010000012.1:0-14598 GCA_965602975.1 uncultured Gammaproteobacteria bacterium
TCACGCTAGTCGGTTCCAGACCGCAGTGACCACCATCTATGATCAGATCTACTGCATGCCCCAGAGTATCCAACATCTCATCCGGGTCGGTCATCGGCAGATCGGTATCCGGAAGAATAAGGGTAGAGCTCATCAACGGCTCTCCCAGCTCCTCCAGTAACGCCAGAGCAATAGGATTATCCGGGATACGAATACCAATGGTCTTGCGGCGCGCATTCTGCAGCCGTCTTGGCACCTGTTTGGTGGCTCTATGAATAAAAGTGTATGGCCCTGGGGTTAACACTTTAAGCAGCCGATAGTGCTGGTTGTCCAGCTTGGCGTAACTGGCGATCTCTGACAGATCACGGCATACCAGAGTGAAGTTATGCTTCTCATCCAACTTGCGAATGCGTCGAATCCGATCCATCGCCGCCTTATCCCCTATATGACAACCCAAGGCGTAACTGGAGTCGGTCGGATAGATAATGAGGCCACCACTGCGGATAATCTCCACCGCCTGATGGATCAGCCGCTGCTGCGGGTTGTCTGGATGTATCTGGAAAAATTGAGCCACGCTGTCGTTTCTTCTTCTATTTCTAAAATTAAGTGTGCGATTCTATGCGCTCAAGAGAGATAAGTCATCTCCCCACCTCTGCCAAACAGGTTGCACCTCAACTGGCAACTGGGGTAGACGCCCCACCTCGATCCACCGGTTTTCCGGGCCATGGTAATCCGAGCCAACAGAGGCCAACAGATTAAACTCTCTGGCATAGCGAGCCATGTTCACCACATCATCCCTGCTGTAACTTCCAGAGACCACCTCCAGACCATCACCACCCATCTCTACAAACTCACCCAGCAGCCGACGCATCTTGCTGTTGGTGAATGGATAGCGTGCCGGATGGGCGATCAACGCCAGCCCCCCTGCAGCATGAATCCATCTAACCGCCTCCTCCAGGGCAACCCAACTACTGGCAACATAACCCGGCTTACCCCGTTTCAAGTAACGCTTAAACACCTTGCGCACACTCTCAGCATGCCCCGCCTCCACTAAAAAGCGGGCAAAATGGGCTCGCCCTATAAGCTTACCAAAAGCAAGCTCCCTGGCTCCGTCATAGGCTCCAGAAATCCCACTCTGTTCCAATCTACGCCCCATCTCTTGCGCCCGTTGCTCCCTAAGATCGCGCAATCCAGCCAAGCCACTCTGTAGCTCTTTGCACTCTAAATCCACTCCTAACCCCACCAGATGAATGGAGGCACCACTCCAGTTAGTTGAGACCTCAACTCCCGAAATCAGAGTGATACCGACGGCTATAGCCTCCTGTTTGGCAGCAGCGATACCCTCCGTGCTGTCATGGTCGGTCAGCGCCAAAACCTGTACCCCCATATCCTTGGCATGCCGCACCAACTCCTGAGGGGACAGAGTCCCATCGGATGCGGTAGAGTGGGTGTGTAGATCATATCTTGATGGCATACTTCTATTCTACTCTTAACCGCCATGCTTAAGGAGCACAAAATGTATTACTCAATTGTCGGCATAGATCTCGTAGATAGCCTGGAGGCGAGATTAAAGTCCCGTCCAGAACATCTACAACGGCTCGAAGAGCTACAGAACCAGGGACGCCTGCTGCTGGCCGGGCCAAATCCGGCAATCGACAGTGAAGACCCAGGGCCAGCCGGTTTTAGTGGTAGCTTGATCGTGGCCGAGTTCCCTGATCTAACTGCTGCCAGAGAGTGGGCCGAGCAGGATCCATACACCCAGAATGGAGTGTTTTCTGCTGTTACGGTAAAACCATTCAAGAAGGTGCTGCCATAGCCACTTGTCAGCTATTGCAAATGGACTAAAATCTAGGGAGCCTCTGATTGACCCCTCTCCCCTGTACGGGTGAGAGGCTAAACTGTATTAATTATATGTTTCATAGGAGATGATCTCCTCATAACTGGAGCAAACAGATGGAAAACAGAAACCAAGGCAGCTTTTTCTTATTAGGTCTACTGGTAGCACTGGGCATGGCCGCCGCCGGCTACTTTGTTAGTCAGACCCTCTACAACGCCAAAGTGGCAATCAATACTGCAGAGGCCAAAGGGCTGGCAGAGCGTAGAGTTACAGCCAATCAGGTGCATTGGGAGATACCGTATAGTGTTAGCGGCAAAAACAGTACCGCTATACCGAGACTATATACACTGGCTGAAAAGCACCAGAAAACCATCATTGAACTACTTAAAGAGCATGGCTTCAGTGATACCGAAATCAAAAATGGCACCCTGAACTACAATTATACCGAATACCGTGATGATGATCGGTTAGTAGTAGATCAGAACCATTCACTAAATGGCGTTATCATCATCGACTCAGAGCAGGTCAATCTGGTAGATAGCGTACGCCCCAAGATCAACCGGCTGCTCACCCAAGGTGTTAATATTCAGAATGTAGCTCCCGCATTTCGCTTTACCAAACTGAACGAGATAAAACCGGAGATGCTACGTGAAGCGACTAAAAATTCCCGCATCGCAGCAAATGAGTTTGCATCCAATGCAGGAGTCAAGGTAGGTGGTATCCGCAGCGCCCGTCAAGGCAGCTTCTTTATCCGAGATGCCGGTGAAGAGTATGGTGACACCGCAAAGATAGAGAAAGATGTACGGGTAGTGACCACCATAACCTTCTATCTTACCGAGTAGCAAACGGCAGCAACCGTAGCCTTTTGCTCAATTTCCCCGTGGTTGCACCCTCCCCCAACCACAACTAACAGTAGTATGAAGCTATATCATAATTCCACGGTTTTTTTGTAACCTTAAGATAACGTTAAGACTTCTAACGTACAGTCTGCCCCATACACCAGTATGGAGCGACTGCTATGAGCATTACCATAGACGATCACCGAGATAAAAACCTACCTACCATAGTTGAATTAAACCTGTCTGGGGACAGGCGCCGAGTAGAGGCTGAACAGTTTATCCAGCACTGTTTTAAACGTGCATACGGAGCTGGTATCCAGCAGTTTATGCCAACTTTGATGAGTCTCTACGACAGCGAACAGAACATATACGGAGTGCTGGGACTACGTTCAGCCAAAGATGGCTACCTTTTTCTAGAGCAGTATCTAGAACACCCCGTGGAGCAAGCTATAGCAGCACAAATCAACCTCCCGGTGGCACGTGACGGCGTGGTTGAGGTGGGCAATTTAGCAGTAGATGCCCCAGGTGGTAGCCGTTGGCTAATTACCGCGCTGACAGCCTATCTCTTTGCCGCCAGTAGCAAGTGGGCTGTTTTTACCATCGGTCCAATACTACAAAACACTTTTAGACGCCTGGGGTTGGAGTTGATCGACTTGGGTCCGGCAGATCCGACTCTACTTACAGCTACAGAGCATACCTCATGGGGGCGCTACTATAGGCAAAAACCGAGGGTCATGGCAGGCCGAGTGGCACATAGTCACCAGGTCATGCAGCAACAGTACGCGGCTCAATCCATACTGACAAGGTTGTGGCAACATGCAGGACAGACCGGGAGCCTGGCCGCATGAACCTGCTGCAACGGATAGCAGAGCATGCCCGCACCAGACCCAACCAACCCGCACTGGTTGGAACGGACATGGAGCTATGCTATGCCGAGCTAACGGAAGCTATAGAGAGGCTCGCGGAGACTCTACGCCAACTAAAGATAGAGACCCTGGCTCTGGATATGGATAATGGCCCTGCCTGGGTTCTGCTGGATCTGGCTGCACTTGCAGCAGAGATCAACCTGGTTCCAATCCCCCCGTTCTTTTCACCGCAACAGGTGCGCCACTGCCTGCAACAAGCGGGGGTACAGGCGGTGGTCAGTGATAACCCGCAAGATCTCTCTCTACGCGCTGGAGATACTATAACCTGTAGCGATCAACAACTACTTATTAACGGTTCCGCTTTCACCATACTGGCCACCAGTGGTAGTGGCGGTGCAGTACCCGACGGTATTGCCAAAATCACCTACACCTCTGGCACCACGGGTGAACCCAAAGGGGTAATGCTCGCCTGGAATCAGATTGAGCCAGTAATAAAATCATTGGCCTCTATAGTTGCGGTGCAACCGGACGACAGGCACCTTACGCTGATGCCACTGGCAGTCCTGCTGGAGAATATAGCTGGACTATATGTACCGCTGTGGGCAGGAGCCACCGCACTCCTGCCATCACTGGTGGAGACCGGAATAGAGGGTGCGGCAGGAGTTGATGCCAGCAGGATGGTTAGCTGCCTCCACAACAATCAGGCCACTACTGCTCTGTTTACTCCACATACGCTACAGGTAGTAGTCGAGGCGATTGAACAGGGTGCACCAACCCCGCAAGATTTACGCTTTGCCGCAGTAGGCGGAGCCCCCGTATCGCCCCGCCTGATGGCGCGGGCACAGCAGCTACATATACCTGTTTTTGAGGGCTATGGCCTCTCTGAATGCGCCTCAGTAACCACTCTCAACACCCCTCTAAATTCACGTCCAGGGTCGGTCGGCCGCCCACTGCCACATCTCAAGCTGAGCATTACTGAAGATGGCGAGGTGCTAGTAGCAGGAAATCTGTTCTCTGGTTATCTGGGTGAAGCGCAGACTCCACAAACTGATGGTTGGTGGCATACTGGCGATGTGGGCCATCTCGATGCAGATGGATTTCTCTACCTGACCGGTCGCCGCCGCAACCTGTTCATCACCGCATATGGGCGCAATGTCTCCCCGGAGTGGGTGGAGCGTGAGCTGATCATAGAGGCAGCTATCGCGCAAGCGGCCATCTTTGGTGAGGCGCGTCCCTGGAATGTTGCAGTATTAGTCCCCTCCCCCGGAAGCGAAGCAGAGCAGCTGGCAGCAGCAGTCGCCAATGTAAATAGGGGGCTCCCTGACTACGCCCGGATCAACCGCTGGATTATCGCCGATGAACCTTTCACTCCCATGAACGGGCATCTATCAGGTAGTGGACGCATCCGCCGCCACACTATATCCAAGATCTACCAACAACGTATGGAATTACTTTATCAAGAGGAACATACCGCATGAGTGACTTTTTCAATACCCTGAACCTAGCAACCACAACAGAGCGCGAGGAGCTTCTCTCCATTCCGTTTATCCAACATGGAGTCCGTGGTGAGCTCTCTCTGGAGAGCTATCTGGCGTTTCTTGTACAGGCCTATCACCACGTCAAACACACCACCCCACTGCTTATGGCCTGTGGCTCCAAAATCCCCCATAACGCAGAGTGGCTACGCGATGCCATGGCGCACTATATTGAGGAGGAGCTAGGACATCAGGAGTGGATCCTGAACGATATAGAGGCCTGCGGTGGTGATGCGGCGGCAGTAAGAGATAGCCAGCCTGACATGCCGGCTGAGCTGATGTGCGCTTATGCCTATGACATCATTCAGCGCCGCAATCCGATAGGATTTCTGGGGATGGTGCTGGTGCTAGAGGGCACCAGTATCAAGCTGGCCACAGAGGCGGCAAAAAACACCCAACATAATCTGAACCTGCCTGACCAGGCCTTCACCTACCTTACCAGCCACGGCTCGCTCGATATCTCTCACATGGAGTTCTACACTAACCTGGTGAACCGTCTCCAACGGGAAGAGGATCGGCAGTTCATCATCCATACGGCCAAACGCTTCTATCGCCTCTATGGGGATATCTTTCGTGCCCTGCCATTGACACTCAATCTCTCTGGCAAGGCCGCATAGGGGGTAGTTATGCTATTTAATGATGCACGGATTATTCTCACCGGCGCGGCTGGGGGTATAGGCTCCGCGACAGCCAGACAGTTGGCCACTCGTGGTGCCAGGCTGGCACTGCTAGGCCGCAATACTGAAGCACTAAAGATTCTCTCCCAAGAGATAAACTCTAGCGGTGGCAGCTCCATATGTCTGCCGGTAGATCTGCTGAACAGCGACAGACGCACTGCCACTATAGAGCAGGCAGTGAAGGCGCTGGGGGGAGTTGATATCCTGATCAACGGTGCCGGAGTGCAGAGCTTCAACTCTTTTCACAGTGAAGAGCCTGAAATGTTGGAACAGATTGTCCAACTCAACATGTTGGCCCCTATGCTGATCACCCGCCAACTACTACCCACCATGATGGAGCAGGGGCATGGCCATATCGTCAATATTGGCTCTACCTTCGGCTCTATCGCCTTTGCCTGGTTTACCGCCTATTCAGCCAGCAAATTTGGGCTACGGGGCTTCTCCGAGGCGCTACGCAGGGAGCTAGATGATAGTGGGATAGAGGTGACTTACATCGCCCCGCGAGCGGTCAAAACCAAAATGAACAGCGATGCCACCTATCGTATGGCAGCTGCGGTCAAGATGAATATGGATGAGCCAGCCTGGGTGGCCGAGCGCATCATCGCAAGTATCGAGAGTGGACGCAAAGATATCTACCTGGGATTTCCAGAGTCACTATTCGTCCGCATCAATGCCCTGCTACCACGTCTAGTAGACACCGCTCTACGCAAACAAAACAGAAAAATGTTTCAATTTACCAAAGGAGAGAGCAGATGAGATATACCCCGGTTTTCACCCTGTTACTGTTAACTCTAGCCCTACCGGTATCTGCCGCACTTCCCCCCGAGGTGGCGGCATTGAGCACTGATTGGGCCAAGTATAAATACCAAACACCTAAACAGGAGCGCAAAAGTGCCTTTGAGCAGCTTGCCAAGCAGGCTGCCACGGTGAGTAAACTATATCCTGACAGAGCTGAGCCACTGATCTGGGAAGCAATCATAATAGCCAGTGCAGCTGGCGAGCAAGGTGGCATAGGATTATCCGCCCTGAGTATGGTCAAACAGGCGAAAAAACTGCTGGAGCAGGCGGAACAGCTCGATGCTGCGGCCCTAAATGGTTCGGTATACACTTCACTTGGTAGCTTGTACTATCAAGTACCTGGGTGGCCACTCGCCTTCGGTAGTGATAAAAAGGCTCTAGAGTATTTGCAAAAAGCCTTATCGCTAAATCCTGCTGGGATAGATCCAAACTACTTTTATGGTGATTTCCTGCTAAGCAAAAAAGATTTCAAAGGGGCGATAGAGGCCTTTAATCTCGCTCTGGATGCCCCTTTACGCCCCGACCGACCAGTAGCAGACAGAGGCCGTCGCAAAGAGATCAGGGCAGCTCTGGTTATGGCAAAAAAACAGCAGCAATCAGAAAACAAACAGATGGAGCACTATGCGAATCCTGTTGGCGGAAGATGATCTGATGTTGGGCGAAGGTCTGAGCACAGGCCTGCGCCAACTTGGATATACTGTGGATTGGGTGCAGGATGGGGTGGCAGCCGAACAGGCCATGATGACTACTGGTTTAGATGCCCTAGTACTCGATCTCGGGCTACCACGACAAGATGGATTGACCGTCTTACGCAAACTGCGCCGCTCAAACCTGGATCTTCCGGTACTGGTTCTAACCGCACGTGATACTGTGAGCGACCGTATTTCTGGACTGGATCATGGAGCAGATGATTATCTGGTTAAACCATTTGACTTAATGGAGGTTGCAGCTCGGTTACGCGCCATAACCCGTCGTAGAGAGGGGCGTGCCAACCCGGTCATAGAGTATGGAGATCTGCTGGTTGATCCGGCTGCAAGAAGCGTTATCTTACGGGGAGACTTGGTGCCCATCGGGAACAGCGAGTTTTCAGTACTAGAGGCTCTGTTGAGCCATGTTGGCCAAATACTATCGCGTGAACAGTTGGAAGAGAGCCTATATGGTTGGAACGAAGGGGTAGAGAGCAACACTATGGAGGTCTATATTCATCACCTACGAAAAAAGCTTGGTAAGCAGCTGATTCGTACGGTGCGTGGTATCGGTTACACCATTCCAAAACAAGCATCCATATGAGTAGCAGACCAACCATTCGTCGGCGACTGTTATTTAGGCTTACCGCCGCTATCGTTCTGCTATGGGGTACTGTTGCCGCATTTGTCTACATGGCAGCACAGGAGGAGGTAGAGGAGGTTTTTGATGCCAGTCTGGCACAAGAGGCACGCGTCCTATCCACCCTGCTACTACATGAGGCAGAAGAGGAGGAGGAGATAAAACAGCAGTTGAGCAATCTGCTAGGCGAGTTAGGCCCTGCCTCACTTGAGCGCTCCCCCCTACTGGCGCGGTTAGCCACTCAATATTTAGGTGCAGATACTCCAGAAGATTATCTAACTATGTTGCCGAGTGATAACACGCCGGGTCATCCCTATGAATCAAAGATCGCCTTTCTAGTGCGTTATGGTGATGGCCAGATAATGCTGCGTTCACCCAATGCTCCCATGTTCAACAACCTTGCGGCGGGATTCCATACCCTTGAGTCAGATGCTATTGCGTGGCGAGTGTTCAGCTTGGCCACAATATCTAGTGGGCTAAGGGTACAAGTCAGCGAACAAATGGAGATTCGGCAGGAGACAGTCAGACATATACTGATCAACAGCCTCTGGCCAATGCTGCTCTCATTACCGGTTTTGGGGCTAATCGTCTGGGGCTCTGTCGGTAATAGCCTGCGCCCACTGCGCCGGATAGCAAAAATTGTGGAACAGCGAGATTCTGGTTCACTCCAGCCAATATCCACAACCGATGTACCACATGAGGTGGTACCGATGATTGAAGCCCTGAACGGTCTATTTCAGCGGGTCTATAATGCCCTAGAGAACGAACGCCGCTTTACTGCTAATGCAGCTCATGAACTGCGCACGCCGCTGGCAGCGCTAAAGACACAGGCTCAGGCGGCACAACTCAACGTAGATAACGAGAAATTCATCCCTTTTTTGGCACGAATCATCAATGGTGTCGACCGTGCCACCCATCTACTAGAGCAACTGCTAACCCTAGCACGAGCCGACTCACAGCAGGGTGAGACGGTTCTACAGCAACAGACTGATATACACGCTATAGCGGTAACAGTATTGTCCTCTATCGGTGAGCAGGCTCTAGAGAGAGAGATTGACCTTACGCTGGAGAGTCCATCCAGACCGATCTACGTGCACGGTGATACTGATGCCCTGGCCATTCTACTGCGTAATCTGGTAGATAATGCAATTCGCTATACCCCACCAGCGGGTGAAGTTACAGTGTCACTGAAACAGTATAAGAGGAACGTTCAGCTAGTGGTTGCCGATACTGGTCAGGGCATCCCACCTGAGCTACAGGAGATTATATTCCAACGCTTTCAACGCGGTGAAAGTGCCAGCACCCAAGGCAGTGGATTGGGGTTATCTATCGTCAAACAGATTGCTGAACTCCACCAAGCCGATATTGCAATGATGGCCAGACCTGATCAAACCGGACTAATTGTAACCATCTCTTTTCCGACCTGACAAGCTAGCCCGTACCTATCAACTGCTCTTCTTATCATGCTCGATCAGTGCATAAGCAGAGTGGTTATGGATGGACTCAAAGTTCTCTGACTCCACCACATAAGCACTAAAACGATCATCACTATTAAGACGTACGGCTACATCACGCACCATATCCTCAACAAACTTCGGGTTATCATAGGCGCGCTCTGTGACATGCTTCTCATCCGGACGTTTCAACAGCCCAAACAGTTCACATGATGCCTCTCTCTCTATCAGTTCGATGATCTCTTCGATCCAGACAAAGCCTTCAGTACGCACCTTAACCGTTACATGCGAACGCTGGTTATGAGCACCACGATCAGAGATTTTTTTAGAGCATGGGCATAGACTGGTGACCGGCACCACCACCTTGATATATAGGTCTGCTTTGCCCCGGTCGACCTCCCCGATCAGAGTAACATCATAATCCAGCACACTCTCCACCTCAGATACTGGAGCACGCTTATTGATGAAATAGGGAAAACTCATCTCTATATGGCCAGACTCAGCCTCCAGCCGCTTAACCATCTCCAGCAACATATCCCGGAATGACTCTATACCCAGCTCTTTTTCGTGGCTATTGAGGATCTCCACAAAGCGTGACATATGAGTACCCTTGAAATTATGGGGCAGATTCACGTACATATTGAAATTAGCAATGGTGTACTGCCGACCATCACTACGATCCTTGACCCTGATCGGATGGCGGATATCCTTGATCCCTACCTTGTCTATAGCTATCTGGCGGGTATCCTCTCTACTCTGCACATCAGCAATCTCACAACTATTATCAGTACACTCAACCACTTACCCACCCCTCTTTAAATTGTATTAGGGAACCTCTGATTCATACCATTTAGCCCCTCCCCCACAAGTGGGAGAGGTGGGGAGAGGGAGTAAAAACAGTGACCTACCCTCTCCCTCCTACCCCCCAGCAAGCGGGAGAGGAGTTAATCATAGATTTCTTAAGAATATATTATCCGGCAATCTAGGGGTTTTGTCGCCCCCTTCTTGACAGGTTAGTTAACATACATCATAATAAGAATGATTAACATTAGCTTAAAGGTGCTGCTTATCATGCAAGATTCGGTAGAGGCTGGCAAACTGAACAGCAACAACCCATTCCCCCTCACAATGGCACAGATTGGAGAGAGAGTAAAAGTACTCCTGTTACGTGGTGGCAAGGGGTTAGATATGCGGCTCACCTCATTAGGATTAAATGTAGGTAGCGAGCTAACCATTGCTCAACAGCAAGGTGGCAGACTGGTAGTAATCCGCGGCGAGACAAGAGTGGCCCTGGGGGCCGGCATGGCACAAAAGATTATGGTGGTTCCGCAGTAACCAGCAGCAACCCTACTCCTCCTACCCGGCTGATTTTTTTAATAATCCAACATTTCATTTCGGAGATACAACAGTGGCAGATAGCTTGCAAGATATGAGCGTTGGGGATACCGGTCGAGTGGTTGGATTTGGAGATGGCAGTAAGGCCTACCGCAAGAAGCTGCTCTCCATGGGGTTGACCCCAGGAGTAGAGTTCAGCGTAATCCGTTACGCCCCTATGGGTGATCCAATAGAGATCCAGCTACGTGGATTTAATTTGAGCCTACGCAAAGATGAGGCGACCGCACTTATAATTGAGAGATTGTAAGCGGTGAGTACCAAATTCATTATTGGGGTAGTGGGCAATCCCAACTGCGGCAAGACCACCCTGTTTAATATTCTGACCGGCGCCAAGCAGAGAGTTGGAAACTGGCCTGGAGTTACGGTTGAACGCAAGATAGGGCACTACTCTTATCAAAATATTGAGTTTGAACTGGTAGATCTACCTGGCACTTACTCACTGGATGTCGCAGAGGAAGGTGTCTCTATCGATGAGCAGATTGCTCGGGACTATGTGGCTGAGCACGAGGCTGATCTGATAGTAAATATAGTTGATGCCTCTAATCTGGAACGCAACCTATACCTGACATCACAACTACTTGAGATGAAGGTGCCAATGCTGCTGGCACTGAATATGATGGATATGGCTCTGGAGAGAGGGCATAAGATCGATCCACATGGCCTGGAGCAGCAATTAGGATGCCCGGTGATACCTATAGTTGCTGCTAGTGGTGAGGGTCTCCCCGAGCTAAAAGAGGCGATTCTAAAAGCTTCCGAGAGTAGATATATCTCGACTCAGAATATCTCCTATGCCGCACCGATTGAACAGGCAATTACCCGGTTACTGCCGGAAATCGAGGCGATGGCTGGTGCACACCATGCTCATCCCCGCTGGCTAGCGGTACGCATGTTGGAAGATGACTCCCTGGCACGACATATAGCTGGAGAGGAGATGGTTGAAAAACTGCTCACTATCCAGACAGAGACAGAGCAGGCTCTGGGTGATGATATCGACATCAGTCTGGCTGACTCCCGTTACGGCTTTGTCAACCGGGTAATAACTGACACCGTACAAAAGAAGCACCAGGTTCAGCGCAGTACCTCCGACAAGATAGATTCTATCGTACTTAATCGAGTATTGGGTATCCCCCTGTTCCTGCTTATGATGTATCTGCTGTTTATGCTCACCATCAATATAGGTGGCTCTTTTATCGACTTCTTCGATATCTTTAGTGGCACTATCCTGGTAGATGGGCTGGGCGCATGGATGGACACTATGGGTTCGCCCGAGTGGCTGACTATACTGCTGGCCAACGGCATCGGTGGTGGCATCCAGGTAGTGGCTACCTTTATTCCGGTCATCGGATTTCTGTTCCTGTTTCTATCAATACTCGAAGATTCTGGTTACATGTCACGTGCCGCCTTTGTGATGGATCGTGCCATGCGTACAGTCGGTCTTCCAGGTAAGGCATTCGTACCGTTGATCGTCGGTTTCGGCTGTAATGTACCGGCTATTATGGCCACTCGCACCATGGAGCAGGAGCGGGATCGCATCATGACCATCATTATGACCCCTTTCATGTCATGTGGTGCAAGATTGCCGATATATGCCCTGTTTGCCACCGCATTCTTTCCAGTTGGTGGCCAGAACATTGTATTTGGACTCTATATTATAGGGATCGCAGTAGCTGTTCTGACCGGGCTGATTATGAAAAGAACAATACTCCAGGGAGAGACCACACCATTCATCATGGAGCTACCACCCTATCATGTACCAACAATCAGAGGTGTCCTGCTACGCACCTGGGAGCGCACCAAAAGCTTCATGTTCCGTGCCGGCAAGATTATTGTACCTATGGTGCTGGTGCTAAACCTTCTAAATAGCGTGAGTTCTGATGGTAGCTATGGCAATGAAGATAGCGACAAATCGCTGTTGAGTTCAATTGGACGCACCATTACACCTATCTTCTCACCTATGGGTATGAGCGAGGAGAACTGGCCTGCAGCGGTAGGGATCTTTACCGGTATACTTGCCAAAGAGGCGGTAGTCGGAACTCTGGACTCTCTCTATAATGAGCTGTCCAAGTCAGATTCAGCCACCGCAGGTGTAAAGATAGAAGAAGAGGATGAGTTCAACCTATGGAGTGGAATCAGTGCAGCATTTGCTACCATTCCGGTCAACTTGGCAGACTCTATGGGAGCTTGGGGTGATCCACTCGGCATAGGTGTGGACGATGTCAGTAGTATTGAGGTCGCTGCTAAGAAGCAGGAGGTTACAACCGGTACCTTTGGCGCCATGGTGATACGGTTTGATGGTATCGCTGGAGCCTTTGCCTATCTCCTGTTCATACTGCTCTACTCTCCATGCACCGCAGCTATTGCTGCGATCTACCGGGAGACTACTATAGGTTGGACTATATTTGTCGCTGGCTGGACTACCGGTATAGCCTATATTGCTGCAACCATCTTCTATCAAACCGCCATATTCAGCCGCCACCCAGGTACATCATTGGCATGGATAACGGGCATGCTGGCGCTCTTTCTATTCGTTCTGCTTGTACTTAAAAACTGGGGACATACTAAGAAGAATATCCAACCTAACATAACAGGTTTAACTGATGATTCTCTCTGAACTTCGCGATTACCTACAGCTAAATAGACGTGTTGCCCTGATTGATATGTCAAACCATTTCGATATCGCTCCAGATGCACTACGCGGTATGCTAGACAGGTTGATAGCCAAGGGGCGAGTAGAAAAACTACCACAAGGTACAGCGTGTAGCGGTGGTTGCTGCAAGTGTGATCCCGCTACTACTGAGATCTATGAGTGGGTTTATAACAGTGGTGCCGATTGATCCGACCGTATAACAGGCGTTAGATTCAGATCATAAGACTAGAGATTAACTGCATATACCCTAGCTCTCGTTCAATCCCATAGTGAGGAACAAAGAATGAATAAAAAGTTTATTTTTATTGCCTTAGCCAGCCTGTTTTCCGTGAATGGAATATTGCCTACGATAGCTATAGCTGATACCAGCGAGGACTACTCTTTAGCACGCGGCGGTCGACTATATGATAAATGGTACAAAGAATCTTCTAAGGCTAAAGCACCTGACATCCCTAACCCTACTTACCCCAAGAATGGCAGCTACTACGGTAAGAAATCTTCGGATTGGCGCTGTAAAGAGTGTCATGGTTGGGATTACCGTGGTTCTAAGGGAGCCTATGCTAGCGGGAAACATTATACTGGTATCAAGGGGATTGGTGGGAAACAAGGCTCTCCGGCGGAAGAAATTATAGCTATTTTGAAGGATGACAACCACGGCTACGGTAACGCATCCATGTCAATACAGGACTACCGAGATCTAGCACTATTCGTAAGCAAAGGACAAATTGATATGACAACCTATATTGACCCCAAGACCAAGTCCGGTAAGGGGAATGTAGCCAAGGGCAAGGCTTACTATGAAACAGTATGTGCCAATTGCCATGGTCTGGATGGCAAACTTGATGATCAGATACCTCCAATGGGTAAACTGGCTAACAAAAACCCTTGGGAAGTCATGCATAAAACGATGAACGGCCAACCCAAAGAAGAGATGCCAGCGTTACGAGCTTTTGACCCTCAGGTGGCAGCTGATATTCTCACCTATACTCAAACTCTCCCTAACGAATACCGCTTACTACTGTTAATCAATAGACAAGGCATGAACCTAACCCAGCAAATTCACTCGGACAGCAGAAAGCGCCACTACTTCGTTGCTTTGCTTTCTGCTACCAGTTATTTTCGGCGTTCAACTATATAGTCGGCTAGCCAGCGCAATGGATCGGCCTTTTGATCTAACGATCCCAGACTATCCAAAGCATCCTGACGCAACTGCTGCGCTTTACGTTTAGCACCTTCAACCCCAAG
>CBFDBF010000013.1:0-14066 GCA_965602975.1 uncultured Gammaproteobacteria bacterium
CTTGGCTAGTGGGGATGGTGTTTGACGGCACTATCTGCGTCGATCTAACTGCCGATAGCCGATCGCTTCACTGACGTGGGGGGTGTCGATGCTGTCGCTCCGGTCCAGGTCGGCGATGGTGCGGGCCAGTTTAAGGATACGGTGATAGGCGCGGGCAGATAGTCCCAACTGCTCCATGGCGCGTTGCATTAGGCGCTGTGCCGCCGGTTTTGGAGTGCAGTGTTGGCGGATTGCGGCGCTCTCCAGCAGGGCGTTGGCGCAGCCGCTGCGGGTTAGTTGACGCTCACGCGCCAGCTCGACCCGCTGTTGTACCGTGTTGCTACGCTCTTCGGTTATGGTCGCTGTCTGTTGCAGACTCTCTGGCGGGACTCTGGGGACGCTGATATGGATGTCTATGCGGTCGAGTAGTGGCCCAGAGATTCGTCCTCGGTAGCGGCTCACTTGATCAGCGGTACACCGGCAGGAGCCGCGGTTATCACCCAGATGGCCGCAGGGGCAGGGGTTCATCGCGGCGATGAGCTGGAAATTTGCTGGAAACTCCGACTGGTGGGCAGCGCGGGAGATGGTTATGCGACCAGACTCCAGCGGCTCACGCAGCACCTCTAATACATGTCGGTCGAACTCTGGCACCTCGTCCAGAAAGAGCACCCCGTTGTGTGCCAGCGAGATCTCGCCGGGGCGTGGGTTGCTGCCGCCACCGACCAGGGCGACCCCAGAGGCGGTGTGGTGCGGGCTGCGGAAGGGGCGGCGGCACCACTCTTCGAGTCGAAACCCGCGGCTACTGATCGAGTGGATGGCGGCGGTTCCTAGCGCCTCATGCTCCGACATGCTGGGGAGGATAGAGGGGAGCCGCGCGGCCAGCATCGATTTGCCGCTGCCTGGTGGGCCCAGCATCAATATGGAGTGGCCACCAGCCGCACTGATCTCTAGCGCTCGCTTGGCCTGTGGCTGGCCGCAGACATCGGCCAGATCGGGGGTGGTCTGTTTGGGTTTGGGTGTGGTGGGACTATAGGGGGTTAGCGCCTCTCCCCCGGTCAGATGGGCACACACCTCCAGTAGATGGCGTGCTGGGTAGACCTCGATTCCGCTCACCAGAGCAGCTTCGGCTGCACTCTGTTGCGGCAGGATAAGGGCGCGTCCCGCATCCCGTGCCGCCAGGGCGAGCGGTAGAGCCCCTTTTATCGGGCGCAGCTCTCCAGATAGGGCCAGCTCTCCGGCAAACTCAAAGTTGTTACAGCTCTCTGCGGGGATCTGCCCAGAGGCCGCGAGGATACCGAGGGCGATCGGCAGGTCAAAGCGCCCCCCCTCTTTTGGTAGATCGGCAGGAGCCAGGTTTATGGTGATACGGCGGGTGGGAAACTCAAAGTGGGAGTTGATAATAGCACCACGTACCCGATCTTTACTTTCGCGTACTGCCATCTCTGGCAGACCAACTATGGAGAGGGCAGGCAGGCCGTTGGTGAGGTGTACCTCAATGCTGACCAGTGGGGCTTTGACACCACTCTGGGCGCGACTGTAGAGCAGTGCCAGACTCATATTTACCCTCCTTGGCTGTATGGTTTTATAGTCGGACTAAAGTCCAATCTACAGGCATATTTTCACCTTATAAAGTACTTAGCTACTCTGTTGCTCCAGCTCTGCTAGCCGCTGTTCCAGCCGCTCCAGTTTTTCTCGGCTACGTGCTAGTACAGCGCTTTGTAGCTCAAATTCATCACGGCTCACCAGATCAAGGTGACTCAAGCCAGCCTCGAGGATGGAGCGGACATTTTTCTCTATATCAGCATGCAGGGTATGTAGTCCATCTGGGAGGATGGAGGTGACCCGGTTGGCCAGATCATCTAGTAGTTTCGCATCGATCATAGAGTGCAACATTAGCTGGGTGGTGCGTTGATGTCCAGCAGTATGCTAACCTTGAGACAATTGGGAAGATATAGGTGAGTATTATGTTTAGCAAACAGGGCGGTTCTATATGGTTAGGGACTCTATTGCTTATGCTGTTACAGACGGCGCACTCTGGGGTCTATCGTTGGACCGATGCGGACGGTAAGGTGCACTTTGGAGATCACCCTCCGGTGGTGCAGGAGGCGGAGCAGGTAGCGACACCCAAGGCGGCACCAGCGGCACGCCCTGCTGAGAATAGCGTAAGCCGTCAGGAGAGTCGTAAGCGGCTGCTGGAGCAGTATGATAAGGAGCGTGATGATAAACGCCAGGCAGTAAACGAGAAGCGTGAGGAGCGGGCCCGACGGAAACAGAGGTGTGTCATGGTCAAAGACCAGCTACGTAATTACCAGCGGTATGGGCGTATCTATGAACTGCAAGCGGATGGTGAGCGTCGTTATTTTTCTTCTGAGGAGAGGGAGCAGGGTCTGGCCAAGCTTAAGGGTGAGGTTAAGCAGTGGTGTGACTGAGTATGCGTATCCAACCGTTCCTTGTATCATCGTTGCTCATATTGATCGGTTGCAGCCAGGAGGAGTCCGGGCCACGCAGTGGGGTTGAGCTGTTCAACAGCTATTGTGCTGCCTGTCATGGTCCAGAGGGGCGCGGTAAGTTTTTGCGCGGCATTCCGGCGAATATACTCACCCATAAGAGTCCTGTTGAGCTCTCTCAGTTGATTCGTCGCGGGCAGAGCCATCCAGAGGCCACTATGCCGAATTTCCCTCAACTCTCCGTAGCAGAGGCCGACCGGATCACCCAATATCTGCTTAAGTTACAGGATGATTTTGTCCAGTCTGGTGGTAATATCCGTATGTTGGTACCGCCGTCGGAGCGGTAGTTTTAGCTCTGTAGTCGTGGTAGGTACAGAGTTATTCAATATATTTATAGGCGCTATAAAACCTATCATGCCTGATACTGCGAGACGCCTTAGTGTCTGTAGGTGTTGATTGTTTCTACTTTTGCAGGGAAGGGATGGTGGGATACCCTCTACCCACTAACCCGACATAGCTGCCTGGTTTTGGCAGCTACTATCGGGCTAAAGGACGGCTCCTGATCAAGCCGTGTTTTGTTCAGCGGCAATCTTGGCCTCAATGGTCTGCATTATTTTGACGATCTCTTTAGAGAGCGGCTCAACCTTTAGGTACTCCTGCTCGGCCATCTCTATATTGCCTTGAGTTTTGAGCTCAGCAATCTTTTTGATCAAGCTGTGCAGCTCTGCATGCGGTCTCTCCACCTGCCCCATCTCCTCAATATGCGAAAATTGAGGAAAGCCGGTCTGTTCGCACCATTTGCCAAAACCACACTGGTGATGATCAAAGGCCACCTTCTCATCCAGCGAGCCCTTGCCGTCCAGGAAGCCACGAATCTTGCCTTTCCAGCCAAGATGCGCTGCCATGGCGCTCTGTAGCTGTCTGGAGTGCATCTGTTTGGTGATATATCCACCTAGCAGCGCCATCAATTTGTTTACATTATTCGACATCTTGCCGCTGGCCTCATAACTCTCTTCAGAGTCACGCGCGGTCGCTTCTGCCAGCTGGGATATATCGACTACGCTCTGATTGATATCCTCCGATACCGCGCTCTGCTCTTCAGCAGCCGTTGCAATCTGGGTGCTCATCTGGGAGATGGTATCCACTGCAGCGGCAATCCCCTCCAGAGCGGCGTGGGCATTATTGGCCTCCTCTACGCTTTGGGCCGCCTGTTGTTGACTTGCATCCATCACCTTTACGGTCTGTCGTACCCCAACCTGGAGACTTTCGATCATCTTCTGGATCTCTTCGGTAGAGTCCTGGGTACGCTTGGCCAGGGTTCTCACCTCATCGGCCACCACTGCAAAACCGCGCCCCTGTTCGCCAGCTCGTGCTGCCTCGATGGCGGCGTTCAGTGCCAGCAGGTTGGTCTGATCAGCGATCCCGCGGATCACATCCAGCACTGAGCCGATACGGTCGCTATCCTCCGCCACACTGTTGACCGTTGCGGTGGCCTGGCCTATCTCCGATGCCAACGCATTAATGCTATCGCTCATAGTATTGACTACGTCACGTCCAGCATTGGTTTGAGCATTTGCATTTTGCGCTGCCGCTGCTGTACTGGTTGTATTCTCCGCCACCTCCTGTACCGTAGCCGACATCTCGGTCATGGCAGTTGCTACCTGGGTAGTCTGTACATGCTGCTGTTTGATACTAGCGTTAGTGTGCTCTGCCAGAGTGGCGAAGGCACTAATTTGAGAGCTGAGGCTTCCCCCCGTCGCAGATATTTGATCGATCGTCTCCTCTGTATTTGCAGCAAACTTATTGTAGTCTCTGCCAAGATTTGCGATCTCATCTTTGCCCTCTACATTTAGCCTAGCAGTGAGATCTTGATCACCTTCAGCTATATCATGCATCGTTTGACTTACCTCATCGAGACGCTTAGTTATGGAGCGCATGATAATAAGCACTAGAAGTATCAAAGCTACTGCGAGAGTGATTGATACCATGATAGCAGTGGTTTTTGGAGAGTAGATCAGTAACAAAACCATTATGATCATGACAGCAGAGATGCTCGCCGCAAGCAGGATCAGTTTTTGTTTGATAGTCATGTTTAACTCCTAGGAGTATTTATACTATGTGTAGATATTTTCTATGAATTCTAGGGGGTGTAACGGCAGGTTGGAGGAGAACTTTAGTAATCATAGGTATAATTCTTGATATGACAACTAATAAACCCTTTATCTTGGTAGATGGCTCCTCCTACCTGTTCCGGGCATTTCATGCCCTGCCCCCGCTGACCAACTCCAGGGGGGAGCCGACCGGAGCGGTTGTCGGGGTGATCAATATGCTGCGGCGGTTGTTGGATGATTATACGCCGGAGTATATGGCGGTGGTATTCGATGCACCCGGGGGCAGTTTTCGTAATCAACTATATGATCAGTACAAGGCTAACCGGCCTCCCATGCCGGATGATCTGCGCTGCCAGATCGAGCCACTACATGCGATTATTCGTGCTATGGGGCTGCCGCTGCTGATGGTGGAGGGGGTAGAGGCGGATGATGTGATCGGTACCCTGGCGCAGCAGGCGACGGAGCAGCAGCTGGATACTCTGATATCTACTGGGGATAAGGATCTGGCGCAGTTGGTTAACGACCATGTCACTCTGATCAACACCATGTCCGACAGCCGCAGTGATCGGCAGGGGGTGATAGATAAGTTTGGTGTCACTCCAGAGCAGATGATCGACTATCTGGCGCTGGTGGGGGACTCCTCGGACAATATACCTGGAGTGCCCAAATGTGGCCCCAAGACGGCTGCCAAGTGGCTCTCTGAGTACGGCAGCATAGATGGGATAATAGCCAATGCCGATGGGATTAAGGGGAAGATTGGGGAGAATTTGCGCAGTAGTCTGGAGCAGCTCGCCCTGTCACGCCAGCTTACCACCATTAAATTGGATGTCGTATTGGAGCAGGGGCCGCAGGAGCTACAGCCTGGTACAGCAGACCTGCTGCAGCTGCGTGAGTTGTTTACCCGAATTGAGTCCAGGCGCCTGTTACAGAGTCTGGATGGGGAGGGGGAAGCAGAGCCGGAGCCAGAGGTTGTCCCAGTCGAATATGAGACCCTGTTAACGCAGGAGGGTGCGCAGCGCTGGCTGCGTAAGCTGGAGCAGGCAGAGCTGTTCGCCTTCGATAGCGAGACCACCAGTCTGGACTATATGGAGGCGGAGGTGGTGGGGCTATCCTTCGCCATCACTCCGGGTGAGGCGGCCTATCTGCCGTTGGCCCACAACTATCCCGGTGTGCCGCAGCAGGTGGAGCGGGAGTGGGCGCTGGCACAGTTTAAGCCGCTGCTGGAGGATCCGGCTCGGTTCAAGCTGGGGCAGAATCTCAAATATGATATGAGTGTGTTGGCGAACCACGGGATCGAGTTGGCGGGAATCGCCTTCGACTCCATGTTGGAGTCCTATCTACTGGATGCCACCGCCACCCGCCACGATATGGACTCGCTGGCGAGCCGGTATCTGCAGTACCAGACGATTAAATATAGTGATGTTGCCGGCAAGGGGGCGAAGCAGCTCAGCTTTGATCAGGTGCCGCTGGAGCAGGCGGCGCCCTATGCAGCGGAGGACGCAGATATCACCTTGCGGCTGCACCAGACGCTCTGGCCTCGGCTACAGGCAGAGCCAGCTATGGTAAAACTGTTGCAAGAGGTGGAGCTGCCGCTGCTTTCGGTGCTCTCGCGGATGGAGCGATCCGGGGTGCGGATCGACTCTGCCATGTTGGGGCGGCAGAGTGGGGAGTTGGCGGGTCGAATGCATGAGTTGGAGCAGCAGGTCTATGGGCTGGCCGGTCGTCCGTTTAATCTCGGCTCACCCAAGCAGATCGGGCAGATCTTTTTTGAGGAGCTGGAGCTGCCGGTTATCAGCAAGACCCCCAAGGGGGCGCCGTCTACGGCAGAGGCGGTGCTGCAAGAGTTGGCTGATATGGGGCATGAGATGCCTGCCTTGATCTTGCAACATCGAGGGCTGAGCAAGCTCAAATCCACCTATAGCGATAAACTACCGCAGATGGTGAATAGTCGCTCTGGGCGGGTACACACCTCATACCATCAGGCGGTGACCGCCACCGGACGGCTCTCATCCTCCGATCCAAATCTACAGAACATCCCGATCCGTAGCGCCGATGGGCGGCGTATCCGCCAAGCCTTTATCCCGGAAGAGGGTAACCGTATATTGGCGGCTGATTACTCACAGATAGAGCTGCGGATCATGGCCCACCTCTCTGCGGATGAGAGTCTGATCTCCGCCTTTAATGAGGGGTTGGATATCCACCGTGCCACGGCTGCCGAGGTGTTTGCTGATGGTGACCTGGAGGCGGTCACGACGGAGCAGCGTCGTTCGGCCAAGGCGATCAATTTCGGGCTAATCTACGGTATGTCCGCTTTTGGGTTGGCCAAGCAGTTAGGGATTGGACGGGGTGAGGCACAGAGCTATGTAGATCGCTATTTTGCCCGTTATCCTGGAGTACAGAGGTTTATGGATGAGATCCGCGCAACGGCTGGTGAGCAGGGCTATGTCGAGACCATGTTCGGTCGGCGGCTCTATCTGCCGGAGATCCGATCACGCAACGGCCAGCGTCGTGCTGCGGCCGAACGTACTGCCATCAACGCTCCTATGCAGGGGAGTGCTGCCGATATCATCAAGCTGGCTATGCTGGCGGTGGATAGCTGGATTCAGCGGGAGCAGCCACAGGTGCGGATGATTATGCAGGTACACGATGAGCTGGTATTTGAGGTCGAAACTGAGTTTGTCGATAGTGCAAGCCAGCAGATCCGTAGCCTGATGGAGGGGGCAGCTGAGCTACAGATCCCGCTGTTGGTAGATTTGGGGGTAGGTGATAACTGGGACGAGGCACATTGAACTATTCTTTGACTCCCTAGTCTATCTATGTAAGTGCCACTTAATGGTGCTGGCCACTCCTCCCCGGGTGGCCATAAGCCCCGGCTCCCCGGCCGGGCACTCTGATCCCGGTCGCCATATCTCCCCCCAAGGCACCGGGATCTTTCTATTATGTACAGGATGTACGGTATGCCGCGGGTGCAGGGACGCACAGGAGCGGCGATGTACAGGATGTACGGTATGCCGCGGGTGCAGGGACGCACAGGAGCGGCGATGTACAGGATGTACGGTATGCCACGGGTGCAGGGACGCACAGGAGCGGCGATGTACAGAAAGTACAAGTGCCGCGAGAGGCCATGGATGGCCGTAGCGGTGCGCGACCAGAACGAGCTTGCGAGTTCAGGGAGTACTTGATGAAACGCCGCAGGCGGTTCTGAAGTGAATGTCCATGCATGTACAGGCAGAAAACTGCTCCTGCGTTTTCTGCATTTCCGCCATCCCTGCAGTCCACAGAAAACTGCTCCTGCGTTTTCTGCATTTCCGCCATCCCTGGCGGTCGTATGCCGCGGGTGCGCGATCAGCAGGAAGTACTTGATGAGACGCCGTAGGTGGTGCTGAAGTGAACCCTATAGGATGGTTGCATCCTGTTTGACTCCCCCTCCCAGCCTCCCCCACAAGTGGGGACGCCTACAGGGAGGTTGGTGCTAGGGCAATGCGGGAGCAAGTGCCGAGGGTTAGGGTGGGGAGTATAAAAAACATGCCTAACAATAAGGATAAGGGTGGGGGTGTTTCTGGTTACCACAGTTTGCTGCGGGAACGAGATGAAGAGTTCGCCTCACATAGCACCTGCTAGAAATTAGAGTTCGGTCAATCCCAGCCACCCATCCAGTACGCTATGCGCCTCATCTACTCCTTGGCGCTTGAGTGAGGAGAATAGCTGTACACTTATCCTATCGCCAAGCGGGGCGATCTCTTTTCTGATCTGGTGCAGGTTTTTGGTGGCGGCTCCACGTTTAAGCTTGTCCGCCTTGGTAAGGAGGATGTGTATTGGTAGATTATGGTGGCCACTCCACTCCAGCATCTGGCGGTCAAAGTCTTTCATTGGGTGACGCGCATCCACCAGCAGGATCAGTCCGCGGAGTGACTGCCGCTGGTCCAGATAGTCCGTCAATGTGTGTTGCCACTCCTGTTTTATCTTGGTGGCAACCTTGGCATAGCCATAACCTGGAAGATCTACTAATCGCCGCTCATCGTCCAGGGCGAAGAAGTTGAGTAATTGGGTACGCCCTGGAGTTTTGCTGGTACGGGCGAGTGATTTCTGCTGGCAGATCACGTTAATAGCACTGGATTTACCGGCGTTAGAGCGTCCGGCAAAAGCTACCTCTACCCCCTCATCTGGCGGGGCCTGTACCAGCTTGGCAGCACTGACCATAAAGCTGGCACGGTGGTAGTAGGGGTTCATTTGGGTGTTGTAGTGGTGCCAAAGTCGGTGGGCAGCGGATCTGTCGCCTCAAGTTCGATACTTTTTGGGATCTCAAAGACCTCTACCTCCATGCTCTCTAGATCGACCATGATATAGGTAGCGGGTGAACTGCCTACGCCCCCTACTGTTCCGGGGTTGATTAGAGGGGTGGTGCCGCCCTTGACGTTATCTAAATGTTCAAACTTTATTTTGTGACTATGTCCGCAGCATACAAGGTCCCAGTTGCCAGTGGTGGCCATAGCGCGGGCGTAGTGGGGGTAATGAACTAGAAAGATACGTTTGCCTGCCAGCTCTACCGCCGCATCCATACCGTGGTAGTGGATGACGCTGTCCGTGCGGGTGGCCAGTTTACCCAGGGTGTAGAGATCGCCACTGTTGTTACCGTGGATCACATGCACCGGCAGGCCGAACTTGTTGATTTTGTGCAGGGTGCTGGGTGCCACCACATCACCGCAGTGCAGGACAGCCTCAGCGCCACGCTCTTTAGCTTCAGCTACGGCGTACTCCAGCAGGGGTACGTGGTCGTGGCTATCTGAGAGGATGCAGATTTTCATAGGGGGTTAGGGTCAACTGAACAGGGCTGGAGATATATGGATCTCCAGCCCCGATCTGTCTGACTCAGCTTATAGCAGCGGTACGATCAACAGCGCAACTATGTTGATGATCTTGATCAGTGGATTGATCGCAGGGCCAGCCGTATCCTTGTACGGGTCGCCTACGGTATCGCCGGTCACTGCCGCCTTATGAGCATCGGAGCCCTTGCCACCAAAGTTACCATCCTCGATATACTTTTTGGCATTATCCCAGGCACCACCACCAGTGGTCATGGAGATGGCGACGAATAGTCCGGTGACGATGGTACCGATCAGTAGGCCGCCAAGTGCTTGTGCGCCCAAGGTTAGGCCGACAATCAGTGGTACTGCAATTGGTAGCAGTGATGGGATAATCATCTCTTTGATCGCCGCCTTGGTCAGCATGTCCACGGCACGGCCGTAGTCAGGCTTTTCGCTGTGGTCCATGATGCCCGGCTTCTCTTTGAACTGACGGCGCACCTCGTTAACGATACCACCAGCGGCACGGCCAACGGCCTCCATCGCCATAGCTCCGAAGAGGAATGGTACCAAGCCACCGATCAGCAGGCCGATCAGCACCATGTGGTTGGAGAGGTCGAAGGTTGTAGGGTGACCCAAGTGACTTTCGAGACTATGGGTATAGTCGGCAAACAGTACCAGAGCGGCCAGACCGGCAGAGCCGATGGCGTAGCCTTTGGTAACGGCCTTGGTGGTGTTGCCTACCGCATCCAGCGGATCGGTGATGTTGCGGATCTTCTCATCCATCTCTGCCATCTCGGCGATACCACCGGCGTTATCGGTGATGGGGCCGTATGCGTCCAGCGCGACGATGATGCCGGTCATGGAGAGCATAGAGGTGGCGGCGATGGCGATGCCGTAGAGACCGGCTAGATCGTAGGCACCCCAGATAGAGGCGCATATCACCAGTACCGGTGCGGCGGTAGACTTCATAGAGACGCCCAGACCGGCGATCACATTGGTGCCGTCACCAGTGGTTGAGGCCTCAGCTATGTGGCGTACCGGGGAGTACTCGGTGGCGGTGTAGTATTCGGTGATAACCACCATGGCAGCGGTTAAAACCAGGCCAATCAGGGTGGTACCGTAGAGGGCAAGAACGCTGTACTGGCCGTTATCCCCCATGAACATACTGGTGGCTGGGTAGAAGGCGATGGCGGCTATGATGCCGGCGACCGCAAGTCCCTTGTAGAGGGCGATCATGATCTTGGTGTCACCCTCTTTCGCCTTGACGAAGTAGGTGCCGACTACAGAGGCGATGATGGAGATACCGCCCAGTACTAGCGGATAGATGATTGCGGCAGAGCCTGCGCTGCCGGAGAACATCAAGCTACCCAGCAGCATGGTGGCGACTACGGTGACCGCATAGGTCTCAAACAGATCGGCGGCCATACCGGCGCAGTCACCTACGTTATCACCTACATTGTCGGCGATTACTGCCGGGTTACGGGGGTCATCCTCAGGGATACCAGCCTCTACCTTACCGACGATATCAGCACCTACATCCGCACCCTTGGTGAAGATGCCACCGCCGAGTCGGGCGAAGATGGAGATCAGGGAGCCACCAAATGCCAGTCCTACCAGTGCGTGTAGTGCATCCTGATCACTGACTCCAAACATGTTGAAGATGGCGTAGTAGCCAGCCACACCGAGCAGACCCAGGCCGACCACCAGCATGCCGGTGATGGCACCACCGCGAAATGCGACCTGTAGGGCGGCGTTGAGGCCGTTGTGAGCAGCCTCTGCAGTGCGTAGATTGGCCCGTACCGAGATGTTCATGCCGATGTAACCGGCACCACCAGAGAGGAGTGCGCCGATGGCAAAGCCGATGGCGGTGATGGTGCCCAGGGCATACCAGAGTACGACTAGCAGGATTAAACCAACGATGCCAATGGCAGTGTACTGGCGGTTTAGATAGGCGCTGGCACCCTCCTGTACTGCGCCGGCGATTTCGCGCATACGCTCATTGCCTTCTGGCTGCTTTAGAATCCATTGTACAGATAAGAAGCCGTAGGCCAGTGCCGCAACGGCACAGAGCAGGGCAAAAATTAGTCCGGTCATGCTGGTTCTCCCCTAGTTTTTAGTAGTTAATATTGACTCACTATTGAGTCGGGTCAATTGACAATCCTGCAATGATAAAGAAAGGTGAGCTGGATGTCTCCCAAATTCATTAAATATTCAGGCTGTTTTATCCATTTTTTCTGTTTTTATCTATATTCAGGTGGCTTAAACGGGGTTAGGTTGGTTCAAAATCCCCGGTTAGTCTCTTTGGCAGCAGGATATTCTTCATGGTGATATATCGAGGTAGGCCGTCCTTATATGGTGGATAGTCCTCTCCCTGAATCAGCGGTAGCAGATACTCCCGACAGGCAGGGGTGATGCCAAAGCCATCTTTAGAGATAAACTCCCGTGGCATCATCTTCTCTACATTTGCCACATCGGCTAATGCCGCCTCACCGATCTCCCATTTGTATGGGTTGTTAGAGGTGCGGACGATAGTTGGCATGATAGCGTTGTGGCCAGTGAGGGCGAGCTGTACGGCGGCCTTGCCTACTGCATAGGCCTGCTCCACATCCACTTTAGAGGATATGTGCCGAGCAGCCCGCTGTAGATAGTCGGCGACTGCCCAGTGGAATTTGTGCCCCAAGGCATCTTTTATCATATGGGCAACCACTGGGGCAGCTCCACCTAGCTGGGCGTGACCAAATGCATCGCGGGTCCCCTGCTCGGCCAGAAAACGGCCATCTGGCCACTTCGCCCCCTCTGACACTACGGTAATTACATAGCCAAACTGCTCTATTTTCTGTTGGCACTGGGCGAGAAAGGCCTCTTGGTCAAACTCTATCTCAGGGAACAGAATCAGGATTGGCAGCTCTAGATCATCATCGGCGGCCAGCCCGCCAGCAGCGGCGATCCAGCCGGCATGGCGACCCATAACCTCTAGTACAAATACCTTGGTCGAGGTCTTGGCCATGGAGCGCACATCGAGGCTCGCTTCACGGGTAGAGATGGCGATATATTTGGCTACTGAGCCAAAACCGGGGCAGTTGTCGGTAATAGGCAGATCATTATCGACTGTCTTGGGGATGTGTATTGCCTGAATCGGGTACCCCATCTTCTCTGATAGTTGTGAGATCTTGTGGCAGGTGTCGGCCGAGTCACCTCCGCCATTATAGAAAAAGTAGCCGATATCGTGGGCCTGAAACACCTCAATAAGTCGCTCATACTCGCGCCGATTCTCCTCCATCCCCTTTAGTTTATAGCGGCAGGAGCCAAACCCACCGGATGGGGTGTGGCGCAGGGCGGCGATAGAGTCATCTGACTCCAGGCTGGTGTCTATTAGTTCCTCATGGAGGGCTCCGATGATACCGTTAAGACCGGCATACACCTTGCCCATACGGTCTTGGTTACGGCGAGCAGTCTCTATCACTCCGCAGGCGGAGGCGTTGATTACAGCCGTTACCCCGCCAGATTGGGCGTAAAAGGCATTTTTCTTACTCATCTCATATCCCCGTTAATCCATGGTTTATAACTCTGTATACAGAGAGAATATCTCAAAACGACCCCAGTTTCACGGTGGTTAGGGTACAATACACAGCTTCGTTAATAGAATGTATCACGGGAAGCGCTATGAGATTTCTGATTTTAGGCCCACCTGGTGCGGGCAAGGCGACGCAGTCCAAAAAGCTGGCTGATCACTATCAGCTGCCACTGCTGAGCACGGTCGGTGTACTGCATGATGCGGTATCTAGAGCGACGGATGCTGGGGGGCAGGCCAAGGCCTACCTAGATCTGGGGCAGCATGTGCCGGATGAGATTCTGTTCGATGCGTTACATGAGCGGATGACACATAAAGATATACAGCGTGGTTTCGTCCTGGTTGGATTCCCTCGTACTACATCTCAGGCTGAGTTGCTGGATGCCATTCTCTACGAGGTGCGCCAGCCGCTAGATTTGGCGCTAGTGCTGGAGTTGAGCGATGACATGGTGATGGAGCGGCTGGAGGGGCTACGCACCTGTCTCTCTTGCGGCTGTAGGTATAACGTCTATACCAACCCCTCTATGGTGGATCGGGTCTGTGATGAGTGTGGCGGCAGATTGCGTCATCGGGCAGAGAATAATGAAGAGACCTTGGCCAACCGTCTGCGGGTCTATGAGCAGCAGATGGAGGCTTTAGCCCAGTACTATGAAGCGAGCATTAGCAGCATGCACTGTATGTCAGGTGATGGCAGTGTAGATGCTATTAAAAAGGGTCTATGCAAACTGATCGACGCAGCACCACCGGTGGTGATAGATGCGGTGGAGGCGGCAATTAAGGATGCGGTTACCAAGGTCACATCTGCCAAGAAGAGGTCTCCGGTTAAGAAAAAGCGAGTCGCCAAGAAAAAGATAGCGGCCAAGAAAAAGGTTCCAGCCAAAAAGAAGGTTCCAGTTAAAAAGAGGGTGGCTACCAAAAAAAAGGGCACTACTAAAAAGCAGAGTAAGAGGTAGAATTTATCGGATTAAATCCCGATCTATATACAGTGGGCTTGCGGGTTGGAATTTAGTCCGAAAGCGGTTTGTGCCTTAACCTGCAATCATCATGTTTTCGATCAACCATGATCCGGTGCGGATGCTACCGCGGCACTCCTCATCGCTACCAACGGCGACTAGTTGTTGAAAGATCTCACGCAGGTTGCCGGCGATGGTGA
>CBFDBF010000014.1:0-14052 GCA_965602975.1 uncultured Gammaproteobacteria bacterium
CAAACCAACCCGCCACAGCACCAATCAGCAAATATAGTAACAAACCTGTTGTATCCATAATATTCCCCTTATCTATATGCGTAAATTAATAGAACAGCACCCCAATGCTACCACAGTAACTGTATGGCTGTGGTGTCCGCTGTCGGACTAAAGTCCGACCAACAGGCCAAAACTTCGGGGTTTAACCCGACAATTTTCACCACAGAGGTCACGGAAGCGCACAGAGAATGGTTATTACAGGGCAACTCTGTGAACCTTCGTGACCTCTGTGGTTATTAAATAGTGCTCATGACTCCATGCCTGCACCAAGGTGACGGCAGTTTTATATACATACGTCATACCGAGCTTGACCTGGCATACCGAGGATAGGAGTCCTTAAGCTTAAAGAGTTGTAGTAACTCTGTGTTCCTCAGTGCCCCCCTATGGTTACAGCTCAATCTCCCAAACTGGTACCCAGCATCTTGGCACTCTTAACCCATGAATGATCCAGCGGAATGGTCTTACGTCTACCCGCCACCTCTTCTAGAGGAACAGGCACCACACCGTCACCACGTGCTGCCACCATTACACCGAATTGATTCTGCTGGATCAAGTCAGCACAGGCTGTACCCAACCTGGTAGCCAGAATACGGTCGGCTGCAGATGGGGTGCCACCACGCTGTAGATGCCCCAAAATAGTAACCCGTGACTCCAAGCCAGTAAGCTCTTCCAGCATTTTAGACAGCTCTAGCGTCTTATCTGCATAGCGTGAGTAGTGTAGCGCCAGCTTGGCCTTAGCCTCTTTTCTATCCTTTTTGTTGGTCGCTCCCTTCTTCTGCCTCTGCAGTGTCTGAAAAATCTTATCCTCATCCAGCGACATCGCCCCCTCGGCCATCGCCACAATACTAAACTTCTTGCCGCCCCGCACCCGCTCCCTAATGGCATCAGCTATCTTACCGGTATCGTAAGGTATCTCTGGAAGAAGAATAACATCGGCACCACCAGCGATACCTGCTCCTAACGCCAACCAACCAGCACGATTACCCATAATCTCCACCACGATAATACGATGGTGGCTGTGAGCTGTACTATGAAGTCGATCTATCGCATCAGTGGCTATCCCCAGAGCAGTATCAAAACCGAAGGTAGCATCGGTCATGGCTATATCATTATCGATGGTCTTGGGCAGAGTGATGATATTGAGCCCCCGCTCCGACAACCGCAGGGCATTCTTCTGGGTACCATCACCACCTAGACAGACCAGTCCATCCAGATGATTATTCCGATAATTTTCCACGATAACATCCGTCATATCCATCTTTTTGCCACCAACTTCCATCCTATGCGGCTTATCCCTGCTAGTACCCAATATGGTGCCACCGACCGTCAATATACCAGAAAGCATATCCCCATCGAGCCGCACAAAACGGTTCTCCATCAGGCCACGAAAACCGTCTCTGAACCCTATCAACTGCATCCCATAACTGCCATGCGCAGCCTTGCCAACACCACGAATGGCCGCATTAAGACCGGGGCTATCACCGCCAGCGGTCAATATTCCTATCTGTTTTGTCATGCCTGTTTCCTATACAGTGTAAGTACCTACATGATAGCGTGAAATAGAGAACAATGAGAACTCCAAGAATATTCTCCCCACAACCACTAAATCTAAACCTGGAGGTAACTCTAGAGGCTATGGCTACCCGCCACCTCGCCCAGGTTCTACGTCTCAAGCCAGATAGAGAGATCACCCTGTTCAACGGGGATGGTAGAGAGTACCGGGCAAAACTTACTGTATGTGACAAAAAAGCCGCCATCGCCCAGATTCTGGCCGCCTCTGAACCAGAACCAAACCCTAACCTCTCGATCCGCCTCGCTATCGGCATATCCAGAGGTGAACGTATGGAATTTGCCCTACAAAAATCGGTGGAACTTGGAGTTACAGAGATCATCCCGCTATTTACCCAGCGTTGCATGGTCCGTCTACATGGTGAACGACTAGAGCGGCGGCTCCACCACTGGAAACATATAGTCACTGCTGCATGCGAACAGTCCGGCCGCTGTCGCATACCAGAGCTGCGCCCAGCTGTTGAGCTCACTCCATGGCTGCAAGCACAGAAGAGTGGCGGCATCCTGTTGGATCACCGTAGCACTACCACTCTGTCAGAGCTGGCTGCGCCAACCGATAACATATGTCTGCTGATCGGGCCAGAGGGGGGGCTAGATGAGGCTGAGCGCAAGCTAACTACAGCGGCTGGGTTTCAGGGAGTACGACTAGGGCCACGAATACTACGTACTGAAACTGCACCACTAGCTGCTATTGCAGCGATCCAGATACTATGGGGGGATATGCGCTAAACAGAGGAGAGCAAGATAGTAGCTTATCCATTAGACTAACCAACTCTACTCTCAGGCTTATTTACCACCATTATACCGAGCTTGAATCTAAACTCAGAAACCAAAAACTCTTAAGAGATAACCTCTTGCAGCCGCCACTCAAGGGCATTAAGATCTGGAATCCACGCCCTATGCCCCCCTACTGTAACCTGTCGCTGCACTAAAGCACCTAGCTCCTCACGCTTTTTAAGTGGCACCAGAACATCCTCAGATAGCTGCACCAACATAGGCATAGAGGAGAGCAGGATAGCTATGAATGGGCACTCACGATTACCCCCCAGGGTCTTACAGATTGCCAAACGTGGCCGCTTAGCCAACTTTAAAGTAGACCGTTCTAACAGAACTTCAAAGGCGACTACTGGAACCAGCCGCTCTCGCCAGCTCTGATATCCCAACAGCCACTCAGGCGCATCCTCTATAGGCTGTAGAGCTTTATAGCTAACAACCTCTAACACCACCGCATTGGGCAACAACAACCTGGCACTCTGCAGTGGCAGCAGCATCCCACGCACCTCTTGCGCCGCCGGAGAGGAGTCTTTACCCATCGTTATTTCTCAGCCAGAAGAGCACTAATATTCCCTAGTAGATCATCCTCCTGAAAAGGCTTGCTGAGGTAACGCTTTACCCCAAGTTCCATAGCTAGCTTACGATGCTTCTCACCACTACGTGAGGTGATAATAATGATTGGAATATCTTTTAGCTCATCGGAGTTCATCATGTGTCGGGCAACCTCAAAGCCGTCCATCCGTGGCATCTCAATATCCAGCAGCATGATATCTGGATGCATCTCCTGCAGCTTGGCTATCGCATCCACCCCATCTTTTGCTGTCACTACATGCATACCATTCCGCTCTAGCAGGCGACTGGTCACCCGGCGCACAGTTATAGAGTCATCTACCACCATAACACTGGTATCGTGCTGAACATCACCAGTCACCACCTTGATCTCAGCTGTCTGCGCCGCATCCATACGACCCAATACATTAACATCCAATATCAACGCTACCCGTCCGTCACCAAGGATGGTACCCCCAGTAAACCAACGTACCGTACTCAACTGCGGCCCTACCGATTTCACTACAATCTGCTGGCGGCCTTGAAACTCATCCACATGCAACCCAACCCGACGCTCACCACGCCGAACTAATAGCAGAGGAAACCACTTTCTCTGCTCCGGCAGATGAGGAGCACTACCCTCCAAAATAGAGCCGAGATAACGCACCGGGAAGATTGAGTCGGCATACTCATAACCCTTATTTCGCCCCTCATAACAGGCCTCCAACTGTTTACGCGATATACGCACCACCCCTTCAACACCATTATGGGGTACGGCGTATATCTCCTCTCCCAACTGCAGCAGCAGTGCCTCCGTAATTGCCAAAGTCAGAGGCAGAGTAATAACAAAGGTGGTTCCCTTGCCCAAAGTGGAGTGAATATCTAATGATCCACCAAGCTGCTTAACCTCACTAGCAACCACATCTAGACCAACTCCACGCCCAGAGATCTGACTCACCTCATCGGCCGTACTAAAACCGTGATCCAGAATAAACTGTACCATCTCATCATCGGAGATCTCTGCCCCCTCTACTAACAAACCTAACCCAGATGCCCGTTTGCGGATGGCATCCATATTCAGACCAGAGCCATCATCACTGAGCCTTATAACTACACTATTACCTTCACGTGACAGATTAAGGGTAACTACTCCAGACTCACTCTTACCACTATCCTGGCGCACTTCAGGCAACTCAATACCGTGTGATATGGCATTACGTATCAGATGCTCCAGTGGGGCTGTCATTCGATCTAGGATGCTACGATCCATCTCCATCCCTTCACCCACAATCTCCAGTTCGGCATGCTTCTTCAACGAGCGGCAGGTCTGGCGTACCAACCGCCGCAGACGAGGCAACATCTGACTAAACGAGACCATACGGGTACGCAGCAGGCCATCTTGCAGGTCAGTAGCAACGCGTGACTGCTGTAGCAGCAATGTCTCAGTCTCTCGCTGCTCCTCATCTAGCAGCTCATTGATGCTTTTTAAATCGCCAACCGTCTCCATCAATCCACGCGACAACTGCTGCATATTGGAGAAACGATCCAACTCTAGAGGATCAAACTCCTCTGCCTTAACCTCTACATCCTCCTGCTCACGCTCATATCGAAACAGGATCTGTGCCTCAGTCTCAATCTCCAGCTGTCGCAGTTGATTATGCAACCGCTCTACCGTCTGTTGCAGCTCATCCAGATTAAATCCAAGGTCTCCGTTCTGCTGCTCTAAGCGAGAACGAAATATACTCACCTCACCCGCATTATTGACCAGTTTATCCATCAGGTCAGAGTTGACCCGCAGCTGTTGAGCTCCGGTCTGCTGTGAAGAGCGTAGCGGTGTTACATCGGCGTCTGGCAGGGGTAAAATCAGCTCACTGGATAGTATCTGCTCTGGTATCAGGTTAGGAGCCAACATAGGGGGGGCATCCTCAACCACCTCATCCTCTACAGCAGCATCTTCATCCAGCCCCGCTGCTGCCAGCTCTACCCGCTCCTCCTCTATAACCTCAACTAACGGTATTGCTTCTATTTCTATTTCTATTTCTGGTTCTATTTCTGGTTCTATTTCTGGTTCTGGTTCTGGTTCTGGTTCTGCTGACAACCCTGCAACAGCACCACTCTCTTGATCAACATATATCTCTCCAGATAGTAGCCCCTCAAGTTGATCCATCAACTCATCTGCAGATGGAGCCGAACCCTGCTCTTGCACCGCTTCGACCTGACTCATCAACCGATCAGCGATACTCTGTGAAAACAGATACATACCACGAGAGGCTGCAATCTCATGCTGGCTAACCCTCTCTAGCAATGACTCAAAGGCGTGGCTGAGATCTCCTATCTGACCCATACCGGCCAGACGGGCTCCACCCTTTAAGGTATGCAAAATGCGTTGCAGCTCCTCTACTGGAGCCAAATAGGTAGGCATCTCTCCCCATTGGTTCAAGGCATGATCAACCCCATCCATCAACTCCATCGCCTCTTCCAGAAAAATATCCAACAGCTCCTGATCTGGGCCAACCTCATCCTCTACCACAGCCTCTGGAAGTGTTGCGGTCCCCTCCGAAGATAGCGACAGACCCAAATCTATACTGTCGGTCGAAGGCTCTACCTCTAATCCATCTTCTTGCTCGATTGATATAACTGGCTCTGGCTCTGGCTCTGGCTCTGGTTCTGGTTCTGGTTCTGGTTCTGGTTCTGGTTCTGGTTCTGGTTCTGGTTCTATCTCTATTTCAGGTTCAGTCTGATCTAACTTTTTTTTAGCGTCTGCCAAATCAAAGGCGCGATTCATAACAGGCTGCATATCTACGTTAGGTGCACGCCCCTCATCCTGTGCATCAATCAACTCTGGCAGCAGAGTTAACACCTGATCCAATACCTCTAGTACATCCGTCGATACAACCAGTGTCTCATCCATAATGCGATTGAGTAGATTCTCTATCGACCAGGAAAACTCACCTATAGTCTTGGCTCCTACCAGACGCCCACTCCCTTTCAGAGTATGAAATGAGCGGCGAAACATAGCCAGACTCTCACGCTCTTCATGATTCTTCATCCAGCGCGGCATATACTCCCGAATAACCTCCAGCTCTTCACGCGCCTCCTCGATAAAGACCTCAAGGATCTCCTGCGTAATATCCTCTAACAGTGGTCTGTCTTCAGAAGATGGTGGTAATACCTCAGGCTCTGCAACCGCAGTAGAGCCTTTACTATCGGCCTCAAATACAGCCGCCATATCATCTTCGGTTCCCAGACGCACCAGCGCCTCCCGCGCCACATCCAAGATCTCATCATGGACTCCACGTCCATCAACCACTGCCTCCATAAAAAACTCAATACTACTAACCGCATCAGCAAAGGCGTTTAGACGCCCCCCTTCTGGCACACTCTTTTTATCTATAATCTCACCGCCAACATAACCGGCTATCGCCCGCAGTAGGCCAGAGACATCAAATAGCTTCAACATCTCAAAAGCACCAGCAATAGAACGGAATCTACCTGGCACCTCAACCAACAGATCAGTCTTGCCTGGAGTCTGAATAAAATCGACAACCGACTCTTTAATATGGGCTAAGTCAATACGTGCCTCACGCATAACTGAATCAACTAGCTGGTCAGCCTCCCCTACCGGCAGATCCAAAGCTATCCCAGCCACAGAATCGGAATCCTCTAGCGACATGCTCCCAGTGAGTATCTCTGTAGCACTACCTGCAGTTGCAAGATTGGCCAACGAAGTCTCTACAAAGATGATATCGCCCGCCACCTCCATAAGATCGGCATCCTCCGGCATCTTATCAGCACTGCCTATCTCGTTTATCCTCTCAGCCTGACGTCGCAAACGCCGACTTAATGCACCCTGCCCAATCATACCCAAGGTATCGGCAACTCGGCGCAGTGGCTGCTCTAGCGACAGTAGCTGCTCCGGCTGGTCATTGCTGGTACGCAGAAAGAGATCAAGCTCATCTTTGATGGAGCTGAGATCGCCCCCAATAGCCTTTTGCAGAGTCTCCAGCACCTCTTGATTAGGCGCACCCATCTCCTGCTGCCCGGCTTCGATCTCATCTTGACTGATATAGCCACGCTCAAGGCCAAACTCCTGTTTAACCTCTTGTGCCAACTCATCATCCGTATTTGAGCTAGCGACATAGTATAGTAGGTTCCTCTGCACATCGATGGAGGGACTCTCGGCAACCGCCAGCTCCCCCTCATCGATGATACGCTTGATCTCTCGATCAACTTTACCAAGTAGCAGTTTGACCGCAATGCTGGGACCGCTAATCTCCCCCTCATCCGGCACTACACAGGCGGCTCGTGCCATACGAAACAGCCGCTTAACCTGTTCTGTCCCAGCATGCTGCTCCAACTTTTCCAGTACCTTGCGAATACTGGCAACCCCTCTTGCCGAATCAACTGCACGATACCAATCCAGGAGTCCTTTATGATATTTGTAGCGCAATTTACGCGCTATTTTAGGGAGTCTACTACTATGCTCACCCTCAATTGGGCCGGCCTGTAAGCGCTGCTCCAGATCTGGGGCAAACAGGGCTGCTTCAGACATAAGAGGTTGGTTGCGAGCGGCTCGAAGATCATTTAGTAGCGGTAGAACAATAATAGGGTGGTCCATACCACCAGCCTGAATTTTCTCCAGGTAGTCAGGCAGTTTCACCACCCCCTGCAACAGGGCCTCGGCCAGATCTGCCAGCCCATGATCTACGCTTCCATCACAGAGGCTCTTAGCCGCCAGCTCCATCTCTTCTGCCAGCATGGCTGCGCCATAGGCCTGCACCATCTGTAGAGTGCCACCAACTTGATGCAGCTTAGTGACACAACCCTCCATCAGGGCAGCATCATCGGATCCCTCCATATACTGCTCGAGAGCACGACGCACCTGCCCTATGGTATCGTCAAGCTCAACCTTGACCCACCGCAGTGTACTATGGTCTCGATTCTCACTCATGCTAATAGCCGGCACCAATATGGACGTTTAAATTCATAGCTGCTACGACCTTAATTTGGTAAATGGAAGCCATCCACTGACCGCTGCAGTTCATCCGCCAACTCAGCCAGATTACCAATAGATACCGCAGTCTGGTTGGTACCATCCAAGGTCTGGGTAGTGATCTCCTGAATAACATTCATGGTGTCATCAATCCTTGCGGTAGCCTCCGATTGATCGTTGGCCGACTTGGCGATATTTCTGGTTACCTCCGAGATATGGTCGGATACATTCTCAATCTCCAGCAGGGCATCACCAGAGGCCTCCGCCAACTTGGCTCCAGCTACCACTTCACTAGTGGTCGCCTCCATCGAAGCGACCGCTGCATTGGTATCAGATTGAATGGTTTTTACCAGCGATTCGATCTGCTTGGTAGCATTACCAGAGCGCTCAGCAAGTCGCTGCACCTCATCTGCAACCACAGCAAACCCGCGTCCGGCCTCTCCCGCCATAGCCGCCTGCATCGCAGCATTCAATGCCAGAATATTGGTCTGATCAGCAATGTCATCGATCAGCTCCACGATATCACCAATCTCCTGAGAACTTTCTCCCAGACGTTTAATCCGCTTCGAGGTCTCTTGAATCTGCTCCCTAATGGTATCCATGCCAGCGATGGTCTGACGTACAGTATCACCACCCTTTCCCGCTATAGACAGTGAGTGTTTAGCCACCTCTGCTGACTCTCCAGCATCACTACTCATCTGACCCATAGCGGTAGCCACCTTCTTCATGGCCATGGTCGCCTCACGAATCTGATCTGCCTGATGCTCACTTGCCTCCGCTAGATGCATGGCCGTGGCACGACTCTCCTGCGCTGAGGATGAAACATTATCAGAGGTGTTGTTGATAGCGACTACCAAGGTACGTAGTGCCTCGATAGCGTAGTTAATGGAGTCAGCAATAGCGCCAGTTACATCTTCGGTTACGGTTGCCGTCACCGTTAGATCACCATCCGCCAGATCTCCCATCTCATCTAGCAGAGTCAAAATTGCACGCTGGTTACGCTCATTCTGCTGCTTCACTGTCATCTCGCGCCGCTTTGCATCTTGCAACATAATATAGCTGCGGATAGCAAAGAAAACACCAGCCAAGACAACCAACATAGCAACCCATCCCGGCCCGGCCTTCAACCCAAAGAGAGACCAACGCCCAGGTGACTTCTTTAACCCCTTAATCAGCTTGGCTGCAGCAGCATTGGTCATATCCGAATCTACAGTCACACTACTAGCTGCTTCCAACCCAGGCAGCAGTTGTGGCGTAGTCTCAATTATATTCTCCGCGTTCTCATCAATGGTGCCAAACATCACCCCCACTTCCCGCAGTTTACTAACTGCCTCACTGCCAAAAACCGGGGTGATCCCAAGCTTCTGGCTACCTCTAAGCAGACCATTTAATACCCGCTTAAAACGATCCGCATCTCGACTAAACCGGTCGATAGCACCAGCTGTTGCCTGACCACCAAGCAGCACCCTCGATACATTCTTATCGATACGCTGCGCCAACATCAACTGCTCTGAAGCCGCTACCAGCTGGTTTGGCTCACTATCGGTTATAGCCAGAGCATCAACCACACTCTGCGAGAGCTTCTGTAACTCAGGTACCGTTTGAGTGATTACGGCCACATACTTGCGCACCGCAATAATAGCCTCTCTATTTGAGACGATGTCGGTAGCATCCTGCTGCAACTTCACCCATCTCTCCCCTAGCTCCCGCATATCTCCGCCAAGTGCCTTACTTGGAACTGGTGGTGCCCCTACGCTTGGTGCCCCATTACGCAGTTCGTGCAGATTATGCTCGAAAGCCTGCTGTGACTGCTTCAACTTGGCAAAAGAGTCCTCATCACCACCGGCCGACTTGAGCCCATATTTTGCAATTTGCTCTGCCCCAATCCGCAACTCGGAAGCACGTAACAGGTGCGCCTCCTCGTACCCAGATTGACTGGATACATGCATAAAAACCGCTAGTGCAGCCAATATAGACAGTACAAAACATACTGTTAAAAAGGCAACCAGCTTACTGGATCCGCTATCACCTCCAGCACTCAAAAAATTTGTCTTCATTTTGCTAATTCTCCCGAAAAAGCGTTCTACTCTAGATTTAAGTCAACACTGAAGCCATAGATTTCAGGCAGACAACGCATGTACTATACCGATACTCAAACAGCAGCAACTTGAAATGATGGGTCTTCCACCAATGCGTGCATACTAAATAGTGGCCACACTTCACTCTCCAGCTTGAATCCACCCTGCAGGTACTTCCCTATGGGTCCATCTAAACCACCGATATTAGCATAGAGGTCTCTGGGAAAATGCTTCATCCCGATAACATCTGCAACCATCAGTCCGGCGAACAACCCCTCATAATCTACAACTAAAATCTTGGTGCGATCCCCTGCTGCGATAGGATCAGCCTCTAAAAAAAGCTGAAGATCTATTATCGGAAGCAGGTTGCCACGCACATTAGCTACTCCCTTAATCCATATTTTAGACCCAGGCACAGAGGTTATAACAGAAGGCAGATTGAGAATCTCTTTCACCTCATGTAGCGGAGTAGCAATACGCTCTCCAGCCACCTCTATCAGCACTCCCTCCCAAGTCTCCACTATCTCCTCATCTTGGGGCAGACCGGAATCATGCTGCTGGCTGCGATCCTCAATATCCTGCAACAACTGCAATAGCTTTTTGGATTTATTGGCCACTATCTATATCTCTGGAACAACCAGTCAAGAACCGAGCAACGACTTAACCTTATGCAACAGTGCAACAGCAACCACCGGCTTCACCAGATAATCATCTGCCCCCTGACGCATTGCCCAAGTACGATCTGTCTCCTGATCCTTAGTGGTAACCATAATGACCGGGATCTCGGATGTTTTAGGGTTCTTACTCAACCTGCGAGTAGCTTGAAACCCGTTCATACCCGGCATCACCACATCCATTAAAATGAGATCAGGCATGTCGCTCAAAGCACGCTCCACTCCAGCTGCGCCATCACCAGCTGAAATAATCGTATACCCGCCCTTCTCCAGGATGTTTTTCAGTACATACAGCTCCGTGGGCGAATCATCGACTATAAGGATTGTTGCGCCAGTCGCCGATACTGGTTGCGACTGCTGCCCAACACCCTCTTTCACACTACGCTTCTCAGTTGGATCTTGCATGTTTCTCCTGCGAAAACGGTTGGTAATAAACCTAAGCATCAATCAACACCCCATCCCTGATTAAAATAGACACACCCTCATACAATTAGGCAACCGCCTTAATATGCCGCCTAATAGCGTCTAACAACTCATTCCGGGCAAATGGCTTGGTAAGATACTGCTCTGAGCCAACAATCCGTCCGCGCGCCCGATCAAATAGTCCATCCTTACTCGACAGCATGATAACCGGGGTATGTCTAAATTCACTGTTATTCTTAATCAATGCGCAGGTCTGATAACCGTCCAACCGTGGCATCATGATATCTACAAAGATAATATCTGGGTGGCTATCTGCAATAATAGCCAAAGCATCAAAACCATCTATAGCGGTCAACACCTCACATCCAACCTTCTTTAGAAGGCTCTCCGCCGTCCGCCGGATAGTCTTACTATCATCTATCACCAGAACCTTGAGGCCTGCCAGATCAATATCACTCTGCGACACTATATTTTTATCCCCATGATAATCCGTCAACAATGATACAAGTGTACCTATAAACCATAGCAATTGAATTAAATTTCTGCAACAAGCTATTGATCATACTGGAACATTCATCTCTATATCACCCATCTCAAACAAGCACTCTAATTCACCCTTTTATTCCTATCAACAGCTGTCTTTTATAACCCTTAGTCGGGTATCATCCCAGCATGACTATATCCATAGGCGTGGTGATGGATCCGATAGCTGCCATCACCATCAAAAAAGACAGCACTTTCGCCATGCTACTGGAGGCTCAGCTGCGTGGCTGGGAAATATGGTATATGGAGCAGGGCGACCTCTTTGCACGTGATGGCCGCAGCTACGCTAAGATGCGCCAACTACAGATCCAAGATGACCAGACAGGCTGGTTTCAATTCGACAGCGAGCGGGAGGCGCCACTAGATAGCCTGCACACTATCCTGATGCGAAAAGATCCGCCGTTCGATATGGAGTACATCTACTCCACCTACCTACTGGAGCTGGCAGAACAGCGCGGCAGCCTGGTAGTCAACCGACCCAGCAGCCTGCGAGATGCCAACGAGAAGCTATTCACCGCACAATTCCCCCACTGCTGCGCCCCCACTCTGGTCAGCCGTAATCACGCCAAGATCGTAGAATTTCTCCAGGAGCAGGGAGATATCATCCTGAAACCGCTAGATGGCATGGGGGGCAGCTCCATATTCCGTCTTACCAAAGATGACATCAATACCAATGTCACCATCGAAACCCTGAGCGCCAATGGTAGCTGCCAGATCATGGCGCAACGCTTCCTGCCAGAGATCACTGCTGGCGACAAACGGATTATTATGGTGGATGGTGAGCCAGTCCCTTATACCCTGGCCCGCATCCCCAAAAAGGGTGAGCTGCGCGGCAATCTGGCCGCCGGTGGAACTGGAAAGGGGATGCCACTGTCTGACCGTGAGAGGTGGATTGCAGAACAGGTGGGCCCAGAGCTAAAACGCCGTGGTATCCTATTTGCTGGGCTGGACGTGATTGGTGATTATCTAACTGAGATAAACGTCACCAGCCCCACCTGTATACGTGAGCTGGATAACCAGTTCAACCTCAACATCAGTGCCCAACTACTCGACAAGATAGAGGAAAAGATCAATCTATGATGGCAACCATCAGGCTTACGCCCCTGCTTCTGCTACTCCTAATACTGGGCTGCTCACAGGAGGAGCCGGTCGTCACAGCCAAGTTTCTCGCCTTTGGCACCCTGATAGATATCACCATAGCAGGGGCACCCCAAAAAGAGGCTGATAGCGCCATAGCCGCTATTGAGCAGGACTTCGCCGAGATGCATCGTACTTGGCACGCCTGGGATCCAGGCCCTCTACAGCAGACCAACCAACTGCTAACCAGTAACAAAAGATTCACTGCGCCTCCTCTGGTACTACCACTAATACGCTTGGGACAGGAGCTATCACTATCCAGCAACCACCTGTTTAATCCAGCTATTGGGCACCTTATAGATGCCTGGGGCTTTCATCGAGACGATCCCACTGGTCAGCGGCCACCATCAAAACAGGAGATCAACCGCCTACTACAACAGAACCCACAAATGGATGATATCCACCTGGATGGAGATGAGATCATCTGCTCAAATCCAGCGGTAAAACTGGATTTTGGCGCCTTCGGCAAGGGTTATGGGATCGACCTAGGGATCAAGCATCTACGCCAGCTCGGCATCGATAACGCCATCCTTAACGCCGGTGGAGACCTGCGAGCCATAGGGGTGCGTGGTGATCGCCCTTGGCGAATAGCGATTCGCAACGCCGATGGCAAAGGTGTGGTTGGCAGCATAGAGTTAGAGAGTGATGAGAGTATATTCACCTCCGGCAATTATGAGCGCAACTTCAACTGGGAGGGGCAGAGTTACCACCATATAATCGACCCCCGCAGCGGCTACCCGGCCACCGGCACAGCATCTATCACCGTACTACACCAAAGCGCAGTCACCGCAGATGCGGCGGCAACAGCACTGTTTGTTGCCGGCCCAGAACAGTGGCACGAAGTGGCAGAGGCGATGGGGGTAGGTTATGTCCTGCTAATCGACTCAAATGGTACGCTCCACATGAACCCAGCCATGCAGCAACGTCTACAGCTGACAACCAGTGACAACCAGATCAAACTCAGCCCACCACTCACTATTGGAGCCAAGCCATAGTGAGCACTGCTAACCCAGTCTCCCACCTCGACCGTCTAGGTCTAACCCTGTTTTTTGCTGGTACCCTGCACGCTATAGCCATTCTGGGAATAAGCTTCTCCCCAGAAGATAGAACCAAACCACCCCCGGCCGACCGTACTCTAGAGATCATGGTAGTGCAGAATAGAGCAAAAGATATAGAGCCGGACAAGGCCGATTTTCTGGCCCAGACCAACCAGCAGGGCGGTGGGACCAAGCAAGAGGTGATACGCCCCAAGACCTCGACCCCACAAATTGCT
>CBFDBF010000015.1:0-13689 GCA_965602975.1 uncultured Gammaproteobacteria bacterium
GGGGGAGTCAAAACAGTGACTTACTCCCCATCCTAACCTCTCCCGCAAGCTGGAGCGGAATTAATCAGAGGCTCCTTAAGATATAAATATCCTGTTATCGTATCAATATAATTCGTTGTGATTAAGCTGTGGGCGGAATTAATCAAATATCTACGGTTTTTTCTGTTTATGCACTTTACGGTGTACTATACGGTTTACGGTTATGGCGATAGCTATAGCTACTGGTAGCAGTACCCCTTGCCAGACTACCGGCTCTCCAATAAGCCACCCTACTTTGACCAGTGCTTTGATGCCATAACCAAATAGTCCGGTTAGATAGTAACTTAGGACTATCACCGATAGCCCCTCGACGGTCATCTGTAGCATGAGTTGCTGTTGTCCCTGTTTGGACATCCCCTCCAGTAGAGTCAGGTTCTGTTTCTGTACCGACATCTCGACTCTGGTGCGGAGCATGGAGGTGGCGCGATCAAGTCCTCTGGAGAGGGAGTCCAAACGCTCGTTAAAGTTGTTATAGCCGCGCATAGCTGGTGCTATACGGGCGCTCAAGAATGTCCCTAGAAGCTGATTGCCCTCTACTACACGCTGCTCCTCCAAGGCTGTTAGCAGACGTTTAAATAGCCCATGGTAGGCGCTGGCGGCTCCTATACGATAGCGCATGGCCTCTTTTAGTAGGGTTACACGGGCACTGTGTTCAGTCAGCTTGGCTAGCCACTGCCGCTCCTCTGCTGGGTCTGCATCTACCAGGGTATTGAACATCTCACTGGTATGTTGGGTAAAGGCTATCTCTAGCTCTCGCAGCTCGGTAGAGCGTTGGCGAAATGGCTCCAGTGGCATAAGGATTAGATGGTAGTAGTTCTCTAGCTCTAACAGACGTTTTACCTGGCGTCCAAGTTGAGCCGGGGTGAGCTCTCCAGCCAAGATTAGATAGTGACCCCAATCGGCATGATCGAGTCTTAAAGTGGTCCAAAATTGCGCCTTGCCGGCCTGGATTTGGCTACCGTAGAGGCGATGGTTGGCGAACAGGTGGCGGCGTTCCGACCTGCCTAGATTGGGCCAGTCGGCAACCAGAATATCCAGGGCTACGATACGTTCCCAGACAGGCTCTTTATTCGGTAGGCTCTGCGGAAGAGTCAGCGGGCCAAATCCGAGTGATTTTTGGTCAGCGGCCATATGGGTAAAGGTGTAACTGACGAACTCTGAGTGCAGCTCCCAGGTGATTCGTAGCAGATTACCGTTACTGTACAATTTTTCACCTACCGCATGGCGCCCCCCTAGGGTGGCGTGCTCATCCTCAATACCCAGGGCAGTAAACAGATCAGCCATATGTTTCCGAGCCTGGTTGCGATCTCTCTCCTGTTCCGGTAACAGATAGGCGATGTGGTGGATATGCGCCGGTAGCTTGATATCAAGAGGCGGGCGTTCGTGTAGCTCCTGGTGCACCCTTGAAGTAATGCTGATATTGGATTGATCTCTGTTGGCTGCCTCGGATGCAGACATGGTCACTCTCCCAGTTACGGTATGTTCGCAGTATAATCCAGTATAATAACTCAGATGGATACTATAAAACGACACTCTACGGTTCCGGTAAATGTGGCTGGGGTCACTATCGGTGGCAGCGCCCCGGTGGTGGTGCAGTCTATGACCAATACCGATACAGTGGATGTAGCGGCTACGGTTGCTCAGGTGACTGAGCTGGTTAATGCTGGTTCGGAGATGGTGCGTATTACCGTCAATAGTGATGCAGCAGCCAAGGCGGTTGCTTCTATTCGAGATGAGCTAGATAGAAGTGGAGTGAGTATCCCTCTTATCGGTGATTTCCACTTTAATGGCCACCTACTGTTACAGAAATACCCAGAGTGCGCCGAGGCTCTGGCCAAGTACCGGATAAATCCAGGAAATGTAGGGCAAGAGAGGCGCTTTGCTGCCATGATTGAGATCGCCTGTAGATATGACAAGGCGGTACGGATAGGGGTCAACTGGGGCAGCATGGACCGGCAGTTGGTGGCGCAGATGATGGATGCGAATGCCGCCAGCTCCACCCCAAGAACTGCTGAAGAGATGATTCGTGAAATAATCTTGAGCTCTGCCCTAGAGAGCGCCAGACAAGCAGAGGAGTTGGGACTAGCGCGGGAGCGGATTGTGCTCTCTTGCAAGATGAGCGGAGTGCAGGATCTAATAGGTGTCTACCGTGAGCTGGCTGTCCGTTGCGATTATGCGCTGCATCTTGGCCTTACCGAGGCTGGAATTGGCTCTAGAGGTATCGTCGCCTCTACCGCAGCACTGGCAGTGTTATTGCAAGAGGGCATTGGTGATACCATTCGGGTCTCATTGACCCCAGAGCCAGGAGGTTCTCGTAGTACCGAGGTGGTGGTTGCGCAGGAGATTTTGCAATCTATAGGGCTGCGCTCATTCACCCCGAATGTAGTGGCCTGTCCCGGCTGTGGTCGTACTAGTAGCACTCTGTTTCAGCAGTTGGCGGAGGATATTCAGGGATATCTGCATAGCCAGATACCTGTATGGCGTGGGCGCTATCCTGGGGTGGAGGAGATGACGGTGGCGGTGATGGGTTGTGTGGTCAACGGTCCCGGGGAGAGTCGGCATGCCGATGTCGGGATCAGTCTGCCAGGTAGTGGCGAGACCCAGGCAGCACCGGTGTATGAAGATGGTAAGAAAACGGTCACTCTCAAGGGCGATGCTATTACACAGGAGTTTAAACAGATACTGGAGCGCTATGTAGAGCGGCGTTACGGTGTTTGAATAGCCTTGGCCCACTCCTCCATGGCTACATTGGCCACCGGCATCGGTGCCTCCATGAAGGTGATGATGAATCTATCCTTTAGCTCTGCTACTCCAATAGAGCGGGGACGCACTGCCATCACTTGTGGGTTGGGCAGGGTGATACCGAAACAGAAGATTATGTTCTGTGCATCCAGGATATCGTTGTTTATCTGTCCATCTATTAGCTCTGTGGTATGGCTGTAGTGGTCGAACGTGGCGATATATTGAGCCACCTGATGCTGCTCAATCCGCTGTTTTAGGAAGTCGATGATCTCGGTTACAGTCTGCATTGAGGTCTCTGTTTTATTAACCTCCAGGGTAAATAGCGGATACTTCTCTTGTAACAGGGTCTGTTTCATCTGCGGCTCCAAACTTACGCTAGCATGACATGCAGTCAGAGGAGCCGATGATTAAATCAATCTCCCCTAGCATTAGGAGGAGGATAAAAGCCTATAAAAGGAAAGGCATTGAAAAATATCAATGCTTGGAATTACTTATTGGCGATCTGTTCCAAGTTGCGAATATCGAGCAAAAAGTGGTTGGGTCTGGTCTCTATCAGCAGGCTTTGACGTTTAAATTCAGCAATGGTGCGGCTTGCTGTTTCTGTAGTGATGCCCATCATGGCACCCATATCCTCACGGCCGAATAGTGGGCACTCACCACTCTCCTCATCGCGCACCAAGCGCAGTAGTAGGCGCGCCACTCGCTGTTTAGCCGAACCGGTAGAGAGCTCAGTTAACCAGGCATCTGCCTCTTCCAGGGCGTGTTGCCAACGCACTAATAGATCATTATGCAGTACCGGATTGGTCTTGGTCAGAGTCTGAATTACATCTGTTGGAAGGGCGCAAACCTCGGTTGGTTGCAGTACTATGGCGTCGTGCTGGTAGGGCTGGCCCAGCATCGTCTCCATGCCGATTACATCGTTGGAACGTATCAAACGGACGATTCGTTGACTGCCATCAGCGAGGTACTGAACCAGCTTTATAATCCCGGTTCTAATGGTGAATAGTTGTTCTCCCTTGTCACCAGAGCGGTATAGAGTCGAGCCAATAGGCAGGGAGTATAGATCTATCGGTTGATGGATCTGTTCAAAATCTTTCTCTTCTAAATTGGCAAATAAAACGGAGTTACGTAGAGTGCAACGTACGCAATCAGCTTCCCCCTCCCAAGCCTCTTTGTTAGAGATGTGTTTCATGATCTGGAATCCATAAGTGCTGCTACTAGGGTATAATTAACAGTTCCAATTGAGTTTAACAGAGTTTTTTCCATGTCGCTTATCACCCTGCGCAATATCCAACTAGGTTTTGGTGGCCCCCTGCTGCTGGAGCGGGTCAATCTTACCATTGAATCGGGCGAGAGAATCTGTCTGTTAGGGCGTAACGGAGAGGGAAAATCTACTTTAATGAAGCTGTTGACAGGAGAGCTGCAGCCGGATGATGGGGAGCTGACAGTGCGTCAAGGGGCACAAGTAGCCCGTCTGACCCAAGAGGTTCCGGCCGGATTGGAGGGGAGTATATTTGATGTAGTGGCTCAAGGGGTGGGTGAGCTGGCAGGGCTAGTACAGACCTATCACCATATCATCAGCTTGCCTCCAGAAGAGCATGGTACAGATTGGCTGCAGCGGCTAGAGCAGGTGCAACATGATCTTGAGGCAGTCGATGGTTGGCAGGTCGAGCAGCGGGTAGAGCGGGTTATATCTAGGCTCTCGCTCGATCCAGAACAGGCCTTTGCAGCACTATCAGGTGGAATGAAGCGGCGGGTCATGTTGGCTCAGGCACTGGTTATGGAACCCGATCTACTACTGCTAGACGAGCCTACCAACCACCTGGATATCGACTCTATCGCCTGGCTAGAGGAGTTTCTGCTCAGTTATGGTGGTAGCCTGCTATTTGTCACCCACGATCGCTCGTTTTTGCGCCGTATAGCCACTAGAATCGTTGAGTTGGATCGTGGCCAAGTGACTGATTGGCCGGGGGACTACGCCAATTTTTTGCGACGTAAAGAGGAGCGGCTGCATGCAGAGTCACAAGAGCGTGCCGGTTTCGATAAGAAGCTAGCAGCTGAAGAGGTATGGATTCGCCTAGGGATCAAGGCTAGGCGCACACGCAACGAGGGCAGGGTGCGTGCGCTGGAGAAGATGCGTCGAGAGCGATTAGAGCGGCGGGAACAGGCCGGTAGAGCTAATATGGCACTGCATACGGCGGAGCGTTCCGGTAAGTTGGTAGTAGAGGCGGAGAAGATAACTTATGCGTGGGAAACGAGCCCGGTAATCAAAGATCTGTCCTGCACCATCATGCGGGGTGATAGGATCGGTATAATTGGCCCCAACGGCAGTGGTAAGAGTACGCTGCTCAAACTTCTGTTAGGAGAGCTCTCGCCGGATTCCGGTACGATCAGTCTGGGAACTAAGCTAGAAGTGGCCTATTTTGACCAGTTACGCAGCACTTTGGATGAGGCGGCAACGGTGCGTGATAGCGTGGCTGATGGGAGTGACCACATAGAGGTCAACGGCAGTAAAAAACATGTCATCGGTTACCTGCAAGATTTTCTATTCCCACCGGAACGAGCCAACCAGCCCGTATCTGCACTCTCTGGTGGAGAGCGCAACCGCCTGCTGCTGGCCAAACTATTTACTCGTCCCTGCAATGTCTTGGTAATGGATGAGCCGACCAACGACCTGGATATGGAGACCCTGGAACTACTGGAGGAGCTGTTGTTGGAGTATCAGGGAACCCTGCTGCTAGTGAGCCATGATCGTGAATTTCTCAATAATGTAGTGACCAGTACTTTAGTGTTTGAGGGTGGTGGTCGAGTGGCAGAGTATGTCGGCGGATACGATGATTGGATGCGGCAGCGTAAACTGAAGATGGTAGATGGAGTGGCAGTCAAAAAGGTGGAGCAGAAGAAGTCAGCGGTAAAAGCGAAGAAACTTAGTTACAAAGAGCAGCAGGAGTTAGAGCAGCTACCGCAAAAGATTGAGAGGTTAGATCTGGATTTAGTGAAACTACAGCAGCGTATGGCGGATCCAGAACTATACCAGCAGGGTGGAGAGGAGATCGCTACTCTGAAGGATCAGTTGGCAGAGTTGGAGATGGAGTTAGAGCAGAGTTACAGCAGATGGGAAGAGTTGGATGTGTATTGATCTGGCTTGTCGTTTACTGGGTCTGAAAACAGCCCCGTCATTCCGGACAGCAGTTTTTGCTGATCTGGAATATAGGTTCATCAATGATTCGCTGGATACCTGGTCAAGCCCGGTATGACGGATTTTAATTAATGGGACAACAATGATCAGAGTATCCCTAACGAGGCAAGTGAGCCTATCCCGTGATAAAATAGAGATCAATCTCTCACAGTAGATAAGGGGCAAAAGATGTCACAATTAGAGCAGGTTATTGCATTGATCGATGCGGCTAATAAACAAGATCCAAATTTGGAGAGTGTGGATGGGGTAGAGTGGCCTAAAGAGATGCTCTACTCACAGCGCATGAGCTCAATGCTGGAGCGTTATGCCGCAGATGCGGATGAGGTTGCCCAGATAGCGATGCGTGGACAGCATATTCAACGCTGGAAATCACCACGTGCCGACTATCCTATAAATCTTAAAGGTTATCATCAATGGCGTACGGGGCTGTATAAGTTTCATGCTGATAGTGTTGCAGCCATCATGCAGCAGGCTGGCTACGATACGGAATCAATAGATCGAGTTAGACGGGCAGTGGGGAAGAAGGGGATACGCCAGAACCCTGATACGCAGCTACTGGAGGATATTGCTGGGCTGGTTTTTTTAGAGCACTATATGCAGCCATTTGTAGATAAACATCCTGAATATGATGAACCAAAGTGGATTGATATAATTTTAAAGACTTGGAATAAAATGTCGGACAGTGCACACCAGTTCGCTCTCTCTGGTGCCCTCAAGTTACCAAAACATTTAGTGCCACTGATTCAACGCGCGATTAATGTGTAGGGTGTAATGGTGACCGGTATTCCACGTGTGGAGTTATCCTAACGCCTCTAGATCACGCTCTAGTATCTCCATATCGCCCAAATTCAGCTCTAACAGGCGCCGCAGGTGGGTTATGCTGTTCATGTCTATATGGATGCAGCGCAATCCTAAGGTATCAGTGTCCACATGAGCTACAGTCCCCTCCATGACTATTATCTCATCTGCTGATTCTCCAAGGTGGATATTGATGGTAGCGCCATCACCAGACTTTCCATACCACTCATTGGGACGCCCTAGTAGGGCGCCATTCATGGATATATCTACTAATAGACAGTGGAATTTATCACCCATGGTGGTTAGTGAGAGTGGTGCCTCGAACAGGATACGGTGAAAGTGGCGGCGTTCATCGATGTTTTCGTTATTCATGGCGGTTTTACTCCTTGTTTTGATACTATGTGACATACTCGGTCTTTTTATAGACTCGTAGTTCAGAGTAAATCAGAGGCGCTTGAGATGATTAGCGGTAGCCTGATACATATCTTTAGGTGATTATTAGGTTTGCCTCAGTGCTGGACTGATACGGGCTGTCTTTACCGTGTTATCTTGGGTTTGTAGCACCTCTACCGGATAGCCGGCAAGTAGTAGGCTGGTGCCTGGTTGCGGTATTGTCTCTAGATGTTCAGTTATCAGGCCATTCAAAGTGCGGGGACCGTCGGTGGGAAGCTCCCAGTGGAGCACTTTTACCAGCTCACGTACATTGGCGCTACCTGCCACCAGATAGCTGCCATCATCTTGCGGTTGTACTTCACGTATATTGTCGGCTGGGTCGGTGGTAAACTCACCCACTATCTCCTCTAACACATCGGCCAATGTTAGTAGGCCAAGTAGGTCTCCATACTCATCTATAATTAGTCCTAGCCTGCGTTGTTCGTGTTGGAAATTGAGTAGTTGCTGGTTGAGTGGAGTCCCTTCTGGTATGTAGTATGGCTGTTGCGCTATCTTGCGTAGTATATCTTTGCTTAGGTTGCCGTGTGTTAGGGCATGCATAGTGCTGCGTATGTGTACGATGCCTATGATGTTGTCGATGCTACCCTCAAATAGCGGTACCCTGGTGTAGTGACTGTTTTGGAACTGGAGGATGATATCATCTAGTGGCTCTTCCAGATCGATCCCCTCCATCTCACTGCGCGGAATCATGATCTCCTCTACCGTGGCCTTGCCCAGATCGAGAATGCTCAACAGCATTTTTTGGTGCCGTCTAGGGATCATGGCGCCGGACTCTGTGACGACGGTGCGCAGTTCATCTGGACTTAATCTCTCATTGTCGCCATCTTCTGGAGAGATCCTAAATATCTTTAGCAGGCCATTGGCGATAACGTTTATAACCCATACCAGCGGGTATAGCAGGCGCAGTAGTGGTCGGTAGGCAAAGGCGGCGGGGAAAGCGATCCGCTCTGGGTGTAGGGCGGCAAGGGTCTTAGGGACAACTTCGGCAAATATCAGAATAACCAAGATCAATATCCCAGTGGCAGCTGCTATGGCTGCCTCTCCCCCAATACGTAGGGCGATAATGGTCGTTAGGGATGATAAGGCCGATCAGGCGGTCGGGGCGCTGTAGTAGTTCGTGGGCACGTATGGCTCCAGCATGTCCCCTGTTTTTTAGGTGGCGCAGGCGGTAGCGGTTCAGTGTCATAAGGGCTGTCTCTGAGCCGGAGAAGAAGGCTGAGAGCAGGATTAGCAGGGCAAGTACAAGAAAGAGCGTGCTTAAGGGGATATCACTCAACGGCAGAGAACCTATAATGTGGATGTACCCTACATTTCTATGCTGCCAGAGCGGTTCTGTCAAGTGGGGGCAGCTTATTATTGTGGAATAGGATGATAGCAATGAGTGAAAACAGTCCATTAAACGGCACTCTTATCTATGAGGCTCAGCTTCCAGTGAGCTGGAGTAGACGGCAGGAGGGGGAGCTGCTGTATCAGGCAGATAGTAATATAGAGCTGCTCCGCTGTATAAATATACTGGGCGAACAGCCTCATATTAGGCTGGATGATGAGATCGAGCATGATAGTGGATTAATGCGGGTTGAGGCCAAGCTCGATATGGTACTGGATCTGCTCTCCATGCTGCTGCAAAAAGAGTCAAATAGACCGGCAGCAAGTGGTATACGGCTCACCGCCAAGGGGTTGGAGTGGGTCTGTAGTGACGTTCCACCGGAGTTGGATGCCGCTATATGGATCTCTCTTTATCTGGATCCCCGCCTGCCGTTGGCGCTGCAACTTGCCTCTAAGGTGGTGAGCGTAGAGCGTGATGGTGAGAGTAGACATATAGTGCTATGTCAGTTCGTTGAGCTGGATGAGGGGGTGCAGCAGCTACTGGAGAAGATGATCTTTCGTTACCATCGGCGTCAGGTGGCCATGTCTAAGGCCTAAGCTTTCACAGCTGAGGCTACTTGTCGGACTGAGGTCCAGATCTACAGGTAAAATAAAGCAGCGTGGGTGCGGGTTGGCTTAACCCGACAGCTGATGTCTGGAAACATAAAAACCGCTCTTACCGAGTGGCTTGCGTCAATTATTTTCACACCGACATTTTTTTGACATACAGGTACTATGGTGTTTAACTATGTACCTGAATATGACTTTAATGACTATCGTCATAATGGCTGAAGGGTTGTAATGGCAAAAGCAAAGAGCGTCAAAAGTAGTAACCCACCTCACTGCTGCACTATTTTGCTGATTGATGCAGATGAGGAGCGTGAACTCTATCTACAGAACATCCTGGAGTTTGTTGACTATAAACTCCAGTTATCCCCTGGGGTAAACGGGCTGGATAAACTACTACAACAGCATATAGGTGAGATGACAGCCATCTTTTTAGGGCCAGAGTTAGCAGTTAAGGATATTCAGAAAGTTATTAAGATAGTCGATGGGCTGGAATGTAGTATCCCTCTGTTTGAGTTATTGGATGCGGAGGTTGGCAAGAGTGAAGCCAGTGCTGGCTCCTCTGTGATCGGTACTTTAACACTACCATGCCGCCATGAGGTGTTGCAGGCTTTGCTACATAAGGCTCAGCTCTATATGGATAATGCATCTACTACAGGTGGAAAGCGTAAACTGGAGCTGTTTCGTAGTCTCTCGGGCAATAGTCGAGCCACTCAGCAGGTCAACCATATGATTACCCAAGTGGCGGATACCGAGGCCACGGTGCTGATATTGGGTGAGTCTGGTACTGGTAAGGAGGTGGTCGCACGCAAGTTGCACTACCAGTCAGAGCGGCGAGGGAAGCCTTTTGTGCCAGTAAACTGTGGGGCGATCCCGGCAGATTTACTGGAGAGTGAGCTGTTTGGACATGAGAAGGGTGCCTTTACCGGTGCTATCAGTGCGCGTCAGGGACGGTTTGAGCTGGCAGATGGGGGCACCCTGTTTCTGGATGAGATCGGTGATATGAGCCTGCCGATGCAGGTGAAGTTGCTGCGGGTACTACAAGAGAAGAGTTTTGAGCGGGTGGGTAGTAATAAGACTATCAAGTGTAATGTGCGCATTATTGCTGCTACCCACCGTGACTTGGAGGATGCGATTGAGCAGGATCGGTTTCGCGAAGATCTTTATTATCGCTTAAATGTATTTCCCATTAGAGTACCACCACTACGAGAGCGGCTAGATGATCTACCGGTATTGGTTACTGACTTGGTCGCGCGGCTGGAGAAAGAGAAGCGGGGCTCGGTGCGCCTCACTCCAGCTACAGTCTACACCCTCGGGCAGTACTCTTGGCCCGGTAATGTGCGGGAGTTGGCCAATCTGATAGAGCGGCTTGCCATCCTCTACCCTTATGGTGTGGTGGATGTTAAAGAGCTGCCGGCAAAGTTCCGTGATGGGGTGGAGTTGCCGCCAGAGAGAGCAGAGGGCCTGATTGGTGGGAGCAGTCCAGGTGCTTTGGTTGAGATGGCACCCCGTCTACCACAGGAGGGGTTAGATCTTAAGGCGCATATGGGAGAAGTGGAGAAGAGCCTGATTCGTCAAGCGTTAGACGAGTCTGGTGGCGTAGTCGCTCATGCGGCTAAAAGGTTGCAGATGCGGCGCACTACGCTCGTGGAGAAACTACGAAAGTATGGTCTACAGCGCACTACAGGGTAGACAATAATTTGACGCACTACAATATGTGCGCCTATAACATATTGATATGTAAGCTATAGTTGTATTGGGCATAGTTCTTGCTCCTTTCTGGCTAAATATTCTATTTATGAATGCCAGGTGAGAGTAATAGTCAGATATGCAGATGCCCGCTAAAAAACCGGCAGAGAGAAAACAGCTGGAAGATGCCTTTCAGGTGTTTAATCAGATGTCTGGCCAGCTGGTCGACTCCTATCAGCAACTACAAGAGCGGGTACAGCAACTTAGCGGCGAATTGGCAGCGGCACGGGATGAGCGTATCCGGCAGTTGGCAGAGAAGGAGCGTCTAGCCAATCGTCTGAGCCAACTATTAGATGCACTACCTGCGGCTGTGGTAGTTCTGGATGGAGATGACCGTCTTCTCCAGTCTAACCCAGCAGCATATGAGCTCTTCGGTTCTCTTGCTCAAGGAGAGCAGTGGGATGAGATTTACCGGCAGCACTTTATCTCAGGACAGAGTGGGGAAGAGCAGCAGCTACACTCCGGTGTTAGAGTTACCCTAACAGAGCGTTGGTTGCATCCAGAGCCGGGCAGAATCCTGTTGCTGCTGGATGTCACCGAGACCAGGGAGTTACAGGAGCGCCTTGATCGGCGGCAGCGCCTGAGTGCCATGGGGGAGATGGCTGCACAACTGGCCCATCAGATCCGCACTCCACTCTCATCCGCTTTACTCTATATTTCACACCTCTCTTCTGCCGACCTGCCAGCAACCAAACGCCACCGCTTTGCCGAGCGCACCCGTGCTCGCTTACTGCTAATGGAGCGGCAGATAAACGATATGCTCACTTTTGCTCGTGGTGGGCAGTATGCACCAGAACCGGTGGCTATTAGCGAGCTGTTACGCGAGCTGGCACCGATGTTAGAGCCGCTGCTACAACACGGCAGTGCCAACTATAAACTTACCGATTTTACGGCAGGAGAGTGTCTAATAAGTGGCAATTATGATGCCCTGCTCGGGGCAATAATGAACCTGGCCAATAATGCACTGCAACATGGGGGGAGGGAGATCACCCTAAGTATTGGTCTAAAACAGCTATCTGATCGCTGGTTACGATTACAGATAAGTGATGATGGTTGTGGTATTCCAGAAGATATCCACAGCCACATATTTGACCCGTTTTTTACTACCAGTAGTGAAGGTACCGGTCTGGGGTTGGCGGTAGTGCAATCTGTCATCCTTGGGCACAACGGCCAGATCAAGCTGCTACGTGAATCTGGTGGTGGGAGCTGTTTTCAGATCGAACTACCACTGGTGTCTATGCATAAAGAGCAGCCAGCAACTATCAACACTGCCAGGAGATTGGTATGACCCAAGCGACAGTTCTAATTGTTGAAGATGATCCTACCCTACAGGAGGCGCTGTGCGATACCCTGGAGTTAGCGGGTTATGCTGTACAGGCGGCGTCAGATGGTGAGGCGGCACTAGAGATCATGCAGCAGACTCCGGTCGGTATGGTGGTGAGTGACGTGCAGATGCGGCCGATGGATGGGAATGAACTCATGGCCAGGATTAAGGCGCTCTATCCATCTATTCCGGTACTGCTGATGACCGCCTACGGTGATATTAAAAAGGCAGTTACCGCCATGCGAGATGGGGCGGTAGACTATCTGGCTAAGCCGTTTGAGGCTGAATCACTGCTGCAAAAGGTGGAACAGTTGGTGCTCTATCCACAGACCTCCTGTGATGATGTGGTGGCCGATGATGTGCAATCCAGAGAGTTGTTGGAGTTGGCAAGGCGGGTGGCACGGAGTGAAGCTACAGTGATGATAGGTGGTGAGAGTGGTACCGGTAAAGAGGTATATGCCCGTTTTATCCATCGCAATTCAGAGCGTGCAGATGGACCATTTGTTGCCATAAACTGTGCCGCTATACCGGAGAACATGCTGGAGGCGGTGCTGTTCGGTTATGAGAAGGGTGCTTATACCGGGGCACACCGCTCCGCCCCTGGCAAGTTTGAGCAGGCCGAAGGTGGCACTCTGCTGTTGGATGAGATCTCAGAGATGACGTTGCCCCTGCAGTCTAAACTGCTGCGTGTTTTGCAGGAGCGAGAGGTAGAGCGTCTGGGTGGACGCAAACTGATCCAGCTGGACGCACGGATACTAGCTACCTCTAACCGCAATCTGCGGGAGGAGGTCTCTGCTGGAAGATTTAGAGAGGATCTATATTTTCGGTTGAATGTATTCCCACTGCACATCAAACCTCTAAGGGAACGCACTAGAGATATCCTGCCGCTGACAAAATTCATACTCAGCCGTCTCTCTGCTGCCGCTGGCACGGCAGAGCTAACACTATCGACCGTGGCGGAGCAGCGCATCCTCAGCCACAGTTGGCCAGGGAATGTACGTGAACTGGAGAATGTCCTGCAACGCGCCATGATTTTGTCGGATGGCGGTGAGATTGGGCCGGATGAGCTCTCTTTTGAGATGGAGAGTGAGCGGCAGCATGATAGTAGTGAAGGGGGAGTCGGTGGTGGTCGCCTGAATGAGGATCTGCGTTCGGTAGAGGAGCAGATGATACTGGATGCACTACGTGCAGGTAATGGTAGCCGCAAGGGGGTGGCTGAGCAGTTAGGGATAAGCCAGCGTACCCTGCGTTACAAGATCGCGCGATTACGTGATGCCGGGGTTGCGATTCCGGGATGAAAAAAGAAGACACACATAAATATATTTATGGGATTCGCAGTAATCTGCAAGCGCTGCTCTCGTCCATCCATGGACTTCGCAGCAGAAGCAGATCTATGTACAAGCGCTGCTCTCGTCCATCCATGGACTTCGCAGCAGAAGCAGATCTATGTACA
>CBFDBF010000016.1:0-13119 GCA_965602975.1 uncultured Gammaproteobacteria bacterium
ATCCAAACGATCGTTACCATCGGTCGACGAAACTGGTAGCCAGCGCCACCGGCGCAGGGTTGTAGTTACGGCATCAAAGACAGAGCCAGTGGTAGTGGCTGAGTATTGGGGATAGAGGGGCAGTATAGTTATGCGTTGTACTCCGGCTTGCCGTAGCTGCTCTAGACCAGCGGTAATAGATGGGTTGCCGTAACGCATCGCTAGCTCTACCCTGAACACTCCCGGTGAGCGTTGATCTAGTTCATGTTGTAGTGCATCTTTTTGCTGACGGGATATGGAGAGTAGGGGAGATCCATCTTTGCGCCAGATCTTATTATAGGCTGCGGCAGAGTGTTTGGGTCTGGTGCGCAGGATGATGCCATGCAGGATTGGCCACCATAGTATCCGTGGCATCTCTACGATCCGTGGGTCACTCAGAAACTCAGCCAGATAGCGGCGTACATCTGCCACCTGTGGCGAGTCTGGGCTACCGAGATTTACCAGTAGGATACCACTCTGTTGCGGTTCTGAATTTGTTGGAGATGGACCTTGGTAGCGCATATTGTCTTGGTCGCTGTAGGTTTATTGCTACTCTAACGCAGTGTACCCTATATATTATAATCAGACGAAAGTGTAGTTAACCAGCTATTTTTGTTTGCCAGGATAACCGGTGTCAAATAATCATAACAAAAATCTAAGCGTAAGACTCTATGTAGAGGGCATGACCTGTGCCGCCTGTTCCAGCCGTTTGGAACGAGTTTTGGCTGGAGTTGAGGGGGTTGTAGCGGCCAATGTCTCTCTTGCCAGTGAGAGGGTTAGCTTAGAGATAGATTCAGAACAGATAGGGGTGAGTGACCTGGTGGCTGCCATCGATCGAGCCGGTTTTGTGGTCCCTATGGAGTCACTTGATCTAAAAGTGGAGGGGATGAGCTGTGCCAGCTGTTCCAGTCGTCTGGAGAAGATGTTAGCAAATATGCTGGGGGTAGAGCGGGCAGTGGTTAATCTGGTAATGGAGAGAGCCACTGTCACCGCCCCCAGAGGTATGCTTGAGCTGGATCAGATTATGGCTGTTATCAGCCAGGCTGGGTTTAAGGCGATGGCGGCAGAGAGCGCTGGAGAGCAGCGCTCTAGAGAGGAGCAGCGAGTCGCTAAGAGGAGTCTACGGGAGATGCAGCAACTGCTGCTATCGGCTCTCTTTACCCTGCCGCTGGCTATTCCGATGCTGCTTATGCCGTTCGGCATCGATATGGTTTTGCCGCCCTGGGTGCAGTTTGCGCTGGCTACCCCGGTGCAGTTCTGGATCGGTTGGCGTTTCTACGTGGGAGCATTCAAATCGCTGCGGGGTGGAGTTGGCAACATGGATCTACTGGTGGTACTAGGAACCAGTGCCGCTTGGGGGTTGAGTAGCTGGGTTACATTTAGTGGCAGTGGCAACCTCTATTTTGAGGCTTCCGCCATGGTGATCACTCTGGTGCTGTTTGGTAAGTGGATGGAGGGGCGGGCCAAGCGTAGTGCCACCTCCGCTATCCGTGCCTTGATGGATCTGCGCCCTGAAATAGCTCGGGTTGAGCGCAGTGGTGTGGTTATAGAGGTGCCGGTAGCGAGCGTGCAGAGTGGTGAGTTGGTGGTTATTCGGCCGGGTGAACGGGTGCCGGTAGATGGGGTTATTGCTCAGGGGATGAGTCAGCTTAACGAATCCATGATCACTGGTGAGAGTATGCCGGTAGTAAAAGAGGGTGGTGATGCGGTGATCGGTGGCGCTATCAATGGTGATGGTATGTTGCGGGTGCAGGTGACTGCAGTAGGGTCTGAATCAACCTTGGCACGAATTATCCGGCTAGTTGAGAGCGCGCAGGCCAGTAAGGCTCCAGTGCAGCGTCTGGTAGATCGTATTGCTGCCATTTTCGTACCGGTAGTGGTAGCTATAGCCATTATCGTATTTCTCAGTTGGTGGCTATTTGTGGGTGATCTGGAGACGGCATTTTTGGCTGCAGTCTCAGTGTTGGTGATCGCCTGTCCCTGCGCCTTGGGGTTAGCTACTCCTACAGCAATAATGGTGGGAACGGGGGTGGCTGCACGGCGTGGCATCTTGATCAAAGATGTGGGGGCGCTGGAGAGTGCCTATCGTAGCGATACCGTGGTGTTCGATAAGACCGGCACCTTGACCGAGGGGTTACCACGTCTGACCAGTCTGGTTGCTGTTGATGGCGACTCTAAGGGGCTATTACAGCTGGCAGCATCTGCACAACAGGGGAGTGAGCATCCGCTGGCACGAGCTGTGTTGACACATGCTGTAGAGGAGGGGGTGGAGCTATCACCCTTAGCGGAGTTCTCCAGTCTGCCGGGACGGGGGTTGGAGGCCCAAGTTGGGGGTAGGGAGCTGCTGATCGGTAGTCGCCGTCTAATGTTGGAGCAGGAGATAGATATAACTGCCATGGTGGCTCCAGCCGATGGGCTGGAGGATCAGGGGCAGACTATATTATGGCTGGCTGAGCAGGGGGCGGATAGTCGTTGTCTTGGTTATATTGCGGTGATCGATCCGGTGCGTATCGGCATGCGCGAACTGGTCAACAGGCTGGGGCAGCGGGGGCTACAGGTGGTTATGCTGACAGGCGACAGACGGAATACTGCAGAGTTGGTGGCAGCTGAGGCTGGAATTGCGCAGATTGTGGCAGAGGTGCTGCCGGGTGAGAAGGTGGCAGAGGTGGAGCGGCTACGCAGTAGTGGAAGGAGGGTTGCTATGGTAGGTGATGGGGTTAATGATGCCCCTGCTATGGCGGCAGCAGATGTCAGTATTGCTATGGGTAGCGGCACTGATGTGGCTATGCATACCGCTGGCATCACTCTGATGCGGTCAGACCCTGGGTTGGTAATCGATACTCTGGATATTTCACGTGCCACCTACAATAAGATAAGGCAGAATCTGTTTTGGGCATTGATCTATAATGTTGTCGCAATACCGCTGGCTGCCTTTGGGCTGTTAAATCCAGTAATAGCTGGGGCTGCTATGGCGATGTCATCAGTTAGCGTCGTTACCAATTCACTGCTGCTACGGCGGCAGTTTAGACAATGAGAGAGCTGTGAGGATAGGAATATGACAAGCACATATAAGGTAGAGGGTATGAGCTGTGAAGGCTGCTCCAGTTCGGTCGAGCAGGCGATCAAAAACGCATTTCCAACCGCTTCGGTTGAGGTGCAGTTAGAGAATGGATTGGTCAGCATAGATGGAGCAGATAATGATGAGCTAATTCAGAAAGTGGTAGAGGCTGCCGGGTTTGTCTATGCCGGGATAGCATAGACTCTGTCTTGGTACGCTACACTATCCGCTACTGATTAGGATTCAACGATGCTAGTGATCAAAATGTTATCTCTTCTCTGCTTGATCCTGTTGGGGTTGAGCTTTGCTGTGCTGAACTCTGGATCTGTGCATCTGAACTACTACTTTGGCGAACTGGATCTACCTTTTGCCTTGGTGACTATAGTAATATTATGCACTGGGGCGTTGTTAGGTCTGTTATCGGCTGGGTTCAGGATTTTGCGGCTTAAAAGGGAGAATTCCAAATTGCAGAGAGAGCTAAAACTGATGTCTAGAGAGAAGTCAGAGTCAGAGGCGATCCCTCTGGACAGACAGTAATCCCATGTGGGAGTTGCTCTTACTTTTGCTGCCGGTTGCTGCCGCCTCCGGCTGGATGGCAGCTAAGCGTAGTGTTAGACGGAAAGAGAGCGGTAGAGAGCACGGTAGTGCCTACTTCAAGGGGATCAACTATCTTCTGAATGAGCAGCCGGATAAGGCGATCGATCTCTTTATTCAGATGCTTGAGGTGGATGGTGATACGGTAGAGACCCATCTGGCTCTAGGTAATCTATTCCGCCGTCGTGGAGAGATGGATCGGGCGATACGTATTCACCAAAATCTGATTGCCCGCCCAACCCTGCAGCGTGACTATCGGGCCCAGGCTATGCTGGCGCTGGGGCAGGACTATCTGCGGGCCGGTCTGCTGGATCGGGCTGAGGGTCTGTTTGAGGAGCTGGCCGAATCTAATCTCTATCAAGAGGAGGCGCTACGCCATCTGCTGGGTATCTACGAGCAGGAGCGTGAGTGGCAGCAGTGTCTGCGAGTGGCGGCTAGTCTGGAGTCGTTAAGTGGTGATCGGCTGCCGCAAAAACGTGCCCACTACCATTGTGAGTTGGCAGAGGAGGCGCAGGATAGAGGCGAGTTTGAGCTGGTCTTGCAGCATCTAAAAAATGCACAAGCGAGCAGTGGTGACTCTGTCCGTACAACTATACTTCTGGGACAGATGGAGATGGAGCGTGGTGCCTACAAGCCGGCGTTAAAAATTCTGCAACAGGTGGGGTTACAAGATCCGGAGTATCTCTCGGAGATACTGCCGGCATTGACTCAGTGCCATCAGAGCCTGGATAGTATGGGTAGGCTGAAAGAGTACCTGAAAAATGCTGTTGAGCAGTCGCATGAGATCTCTGCTGCTCTGGCGTTGACCGATCTGATTCAGGTAGATGATGGGGAGGTTGCTGCCATCAGTTTTTTGGGCAGTTATTTAGAAGAGGTCCCCAGTCTAGCCGGGCTGGAGCGGCTGCTGATACTGCATCTAAAACAGAGCGGCAGCCCAGTGGTAGAGAGTATGGATATACTGCAGCGCCTAATTGGACAGATGGTGGAGGATGGCTCCCTCTACAAGTGTGGAAACTGCGGTTTTGGAGCCAAGACTATGCATTGGCACTGCCCCAGTTGTCACACCTGGAGCAGTGTTAAACCGGTACAGATATAGAAGGGGGTAGGGGTGGCAGATAGAGCAATTATTGTAGCGCTGGACTTTCCGACAGCTGAACAGGCTTTAGAGTTGGTCTCCATGCTTGACCCTTCACTCTGCCGCTTGAAGGTCGGTAAAGAGATGTTTACCCGTCTCGGCCCGGCGTTCGTGGAGAAGCTGGCTGCGCGCGGATTCGATATTTTTTTGGATCTAAAGTTCCATGACATTCCTAATACCGTGGCAGCAGCCTGTGCAGCAGCAGCTGATCTGGGGGTCTGGATGATCAATGTCCATGCCCTTGGTGGCCGTCGTATGATGGAGGGTGCGGCTGAGCGACTTGCCGTTACTACAAGCCCACCACTGCTGGTTGCGGTAACCATACTCACCAGCATGGGAGCGGAGGATATTGCCGAGATTGGTCTTCTCGGTACTCCGGCAGATAGCGTTACAAAACTAGCTCTGCTGGCGGCAGATTCAGGTATGGATGGAGTGGTCTGCTCACCACTAGAGGCGGGGCTGATACGACCACAGGTGGAGACCGGTTTTCTGCTGGTTACCCCCGGTGTCAGGCCAAAGAGCAGTGCCAGTGATGATCAGAAGCGGGTTATGACACCTCGTGATGCCATTGATAGTGGAGCCGATTATTTAGTGATAGGCCGTCCGATCACCACAGCCCCCGATCCGCTACAGAGCCTGCGAGCTATAGAGGCTGAGATATCGATTGCATAGAGCTGCTGCACAGGGTAAAATTCGCCGCTTCTCGGTGTAGCGTAGCTGCTCTGCCGACTCCTTGCCTCACCGCATACCTGTATGACGGGAGGCTTTTATCCTTAAGGAAAAATGATGAGACATTATGAAGTGGTGTTTCTGGTCCACCCGGATCAGAGTGAGCAGGTACCTGGTATGATTGATCGTTATCGTTCGATCATCGAGTCCAAAGAGGGCAAAATCCATCGTCTGGAGGATTGGGGTCGCCGTCAACTAGCATATCCCATTCAGAAGTTGCCTAAGGCACACTATGTTTTGATGAACATCGAGTGTGGTGGAGAGGCTCTGGCCGAACTGGATAGTGCTTTCCGTTTTAATGATGCTGTACTGCGCAATCTCACAATCAAGAAGAAACAGGCCATAACCGAGCCATCCTCTCTGGCTAGACCAGAGGAGGAGAAAAAGGCCAAGCCGGAGACTGCTCCAGAGGCCAAGCCGGAGGCTGCTCCAGAGGCCAAGCCGGAGGCTGCTCCAGAGGTCAAGGAAGAGGCAGCGCCAGCAGCGCAGGCGACTGCAACAGAGCAAACTGAGAGTCAAGAGACGGCAGCAGCGGAGTAGAGCTGTACCTGTTATAGCCGTCACCAGCGGCTTTATTTAATAGAATTTGAGGAAGCAACATGTCACGCTATTTTCGTCGTAGAAGATACTGCCGGTTTACCGTTGAGAAGATTGATGAGGTCGACTATAAGGATATAGGTCTGCTTAAAGCTTTTGTTAGTGAGAGCGGCAAGATTGTCCCTAGCCGCATTACCGGCACTAAAGCTAAATATCAGCGTCAGTTGGCCACCGCAGTTAAGCGAGCCCGCTTTCTGGCTCTGCTGCCATATACCGACAAACACGTATAGGGAATGGTTTTCGGGTTACATGGAGTAGCACCGGGATAGGAGCTATGCGCGTACTGGCATCATTTGTGATGCAGGGAAGATTACAGGCGACAGCAGTGGTCGCCTTGGTCACACTGTTGTCACTACTGTTTTTTCAGCCGCTAATGCTAGTGAGTTCAGCTGCTGTAGCGCTGGTTGTACTGCGTCGTGGTGCGCTAGAGGGGACGGTAGTGATGTTATCAGCTGCCGCCATTTGTGCTTTACTGCTGTCGGCGCTCCAGGTGAATCTGCTGCTGGTTGTTAGCAGTGTATTGCTGCTCTGGATGCCTATATTTGGGTTGGCACTACTGTTGCGGCAGAGTCGCTCACTCGGGATGATGGTGGCAGCGGCACTGTTGATTGGAGTGGTAGTGGTTATTACCATGCAGCTGTATGTGCCGGCTGATGAGTGGGTTAAGACACTGGGGCCATCGGTCTCCGCTATGCTGGAACAGCGTCAGCTGCTTGACCCCGAACATATTGAGATGTTTATAGAGAAGTTGGCTAGCTGGATGCCGGGTATTATCGCAACGCTCTTCTTCTTTCAGCTTGTAGCGGTGCTGCTATTGGCGCGTTGGTGGCAATCGTTGCTATATAATCCGGGAGGATTTCGTGCCGAGTTTCATAAGTTACGGTTGCCTGGTGCTATAGCGGCTGCAACTATAGTAGTGCTTTTGCTCAACCTGGTTGGGCTGAAACTGGGCGGTATGTTAGTTGAGTATCTGATTTTATTGCTACTGGCTGCCTGTTTTCTGCAAGGGTTGGCGTTAGCACATGGAATGGCAGATAAACATGGAGTTCAGACACCTTGGTTGGTGGGGATGTATCTGCTGCTGGTTCTGTTTTTGCCATATGCAGAGTCACTGCTCTCTGCCGCTGGTCTGGCAGATAGCTGGTTCAATTTTAGGGCTCGCCCCATAGTAGATGATGGTGTGAGTTAATAGAGATCTATTTTTAGAGGTGATGACGATGGAAGTAATTCTACTACAAGATATTGAAAATCTGGGTGGGCCGGGTGATAAGGTCTCAGTTAAATCAGGTTATGGACGCAACTATCTGGTGCCGACTAAGCGTGCGATACTGGCTACCAAAGAGAATGTGGCTGAGTTTGAGGAGCGTCGGGCCGAGCTAGAGAAGCAAGCGGCTGAGGTTCTTGCCGTGGCTGAGGCGCGCAGGGTTAAGCTCGAAAAGCTGAGTATCACCATCGGCAGTAAGGCGGGTGATGAGGGTCGTCTATTCGGATCTGTCGGCACCTCCGATATTGCCAATGCAGTAACTGCTGCTGGGGTTGAGCTGGAGAAGCGTGAAGTGCGCCTACCGGATGGCCCGTTTCACGTTACTGGTGAATTCGAGGTGCAGCTGCACCTGCATGCAGATGTTGATGCCAATTTAAAGCTGGAGATCGTTCCAGAACAGGAGTAGTTGTCAGAGGGCAGCGTGGCTGTCCCTTCCCTATTTTAGTAAGAAATTCCTACAGTTATCCCCTCCCCACTAGTGGGGAGGGTTAGGGTGGGGAGTGGAATGAGCATGTTGCTGTTTTTTTAGACTCCCCCTCCTGGCCTCCCCCACTTGTGGGGGAGGTATGGCAGCTTCGCTACTGTAGGTCGGGTTTTTACCATACAGCAGTGATCTCTGTCTGAAATGTCAGATTGTCTTCCCACAGAGCATAGTTTTTCGTATGCTTAACCGTTCCGACCAATCAACGTCTATCAGACTGGATTTCTATGCAAGAGCCACCACTCTCCCCTGACTATATCCCGCCAGATGCGGAGATGGATGCACTGCGACTCCCACCCCACTCTAATCAGGCTGAGCAGTCGGTATTGGGCGGTTTGATGCTGGAGAATAGCGCCTGGGACAAGATTGCCGATCGCATCTATAAGGATGATTTTTATCGGCGTGAACACCAGCTGATCTTTCATGCTATCGGGGAGTTGGCTGAGAAGAGTAAACCATTCGATGTGGTGACTCTATCTGAAGAGCTGGAGCGGGCAGAGTCGCTGCGTGATGCTGGTGGGCTGGCCTATCTGGGCAGTTTGGCAAAAGACACCCCCAGTGCGGCTAATATTCAGGCCTATGCCGATATTGTCCGGGAGCACTCAGTCATTCGGCAGTTGATTCGGGTTGGTACCGATATTGCCGAGCGCGGACTGCGCCCAGAGGGTCGGGATAGTGCCACTCTGCTAGATGAGGCAGAGCAGCAGGTGTTTGATATAGCAGATAGCAGAAGTCGGGTAGGCGGCGGTTTTGACTCTATTAAGAGCTTGATGAGCAGGGCGGTCGAGCGGGTTGAGCAGCTGTTTCAGCAGGACTCCGCGATTATTGGAGTGAGTTCAGGTTTTGCCGATTTTGACCAGATGACATCCGGGCTACAAAAATCAGACTTGATTATTGTAGCGGGACGGCCATCTATGGGTAAGACCGCATTTGCCATGAACATGGCAGAGCACGTCGCCATTAACGATAAGGTTCCGGTGGCGGTGTTTAGTATGGAGATGCCGGGAGAGTCTCTGGCCATGCGGATGATCTCCTCTTTAGGGAGGGTAGATCAGCACAATGTGCGTACCGGTAAACTGGAGGCTGATGAGTGGCCTCGTCTCACCTCAGCCGTCAGTATCCTGGAGAAGGCGCAGCTGTTTATCGACGACTCTCCCGCCCTTAATCCAACTGAAATACGGGCCAAGGCACGTCGTCTAAAGCGGGAGCATGGTGATCTTGGGCTGATTGTGGTCGACTATCTGCAGTTGATGCAGGCTCCTGGATCGGCTGAGAATCGCACCACTGAGATCTCAGCTATCTCCCGCTCTCTCAAGGCGCTGGCCAAGGAGTTGGAGGTTCCGGTAGTTGCCCTCTCTCAGCTAAATCGTAGTGTTGAGCAGCGCAATGATAAACGACCGGTGATGTCTGATCTGCGTGAGTCTGGTGCCATTGAGCAGGATGCCGATCTGATCGTATTTATATATCGAGATGAGGTGTATAACCAGGAGACTGCCGAGGCGGGCAAGGCTGAAATCATCATAGCTAAACAGCGAAATGGACCGATTGGCAAGGTCAATCTGACTTTTCTCGGACGCTATACCAAGTTTGAGAGTTACATCAGTGATGTCTATGGTGACGAGGTGCATTGATGGGGGGTAATACGCACGCTTTGATCGACCTCTCTGCGCTGCGCCACAACTTGCGTCAAGCGCAGGAGGCCGCCCCCAACAGCCATGTTTTAGCAGTGATAAAGGCCAATGGTTATGGTCATGGTCTGTTGCGGGTAGCCAATGCGCTGGCCGATGCCGCTGCTCTGGCGGTGGCACGAATCGATGAGGGTATAGCCCTGCGCCAAGCAGGAGAGCAGCGGCCTATAGTTATACTTGAGGGTTTTTATGACCAGCAGGGGCTACTCGATAGCACAGCCCACAAGCTGGATCCGGTCATCCATGAACCTGGGCAGATAGCAATCCTGGAACAGCAGCGAATACCTAGCCCTATATCTTGCTGGATGAAGATAGATACAGGCATGCACCGTCTCGGTCTGCCCCCAGAGTTGGCGGCAGACTCATTTCGACGGCTGGCCGCTTGTGAGTCGGTAGAGGGAGTACCACGGCTGATCTCTCATCTGGCCAATGCAGATGCCCCGGATGATCCCACTACAGATCGCCAGATCGAGCTGTTTCAGAGTATCTGCCAGCAGGTTGGAGTTGAGGCCAGTCTGGCCAACTCAGCCGGAACCATCGGCTGGAGTAGTTCGCATTTTGAGTGGATACGGCCGGGGATAATGCTCTACGGGGCATCCCCATTTAGCGATAGGGTAGGGACGGATGATGGACTCAAGCCGGTGATGACCCTGCGTAGCATGCTGATTGCAGTAAACCAGTGCAAGCGGGGTGACGCCATCGGTTATGGCGGCACATGGATCTGTCCTGAAGATATGAGTGTCGGTGTTATCGCCATCGGTTATGGCGATGGCTATCCCCGACATGCGTCAACAGGAACCCCGGTTCTGCTCAATGGTCAGCGGGTACCACTAGTCGGTAGAGTATCGATGGATATGATCACAGTAGATCTGCGTAGTCAGCCGCAGGCAGTAGTGGGGGACCGAGTTACACTCTGGGGGGAGGGGCTGCCAGCAGATGAGATCGCCAGGGCTGCTGGCACTATTCCATATCAACTGTTTTGTGGTGTCACCACCCGGGTCGATTTTGTGGAGAGTGAGGGTGAGTAGGGCTGCCAAGGTGGTTTACTACTGTACTAGTTGCGGCAGCAAGGCACCAAAATGGGCTGGGCAGTGTGCCGACTGCCAGGCGTGGAACACGATGGAGGAGGCCCCGGCAGAGTCCAATAGCAAAAAAAGCAGCCGGTTTTCCGGTTATACAGGGAAGGGGGGCGAGAGCCTTATCCGCTCTCTGGCAGATGTGGCAACGGATGGAGAGCAGGGGCTACCTACCGGCATCGCCGAGCTAGATCGCGTCCTTGGTGGTGGGATTATCCCCGGATCGGTGATCCTTATTGGAGGCGATCCTGGGATCGGTAAATCGACCCTGCTAATCCAGACCATGGCGCAGCTCTCCACTCACACCAAGACTTTATACATCAGCGGTGAGGAGTCACCCGAACAGATCAGCCTGCGTGCCAGACGGCTAGGGCTGCCCTGTGATGATCTGCGTCTACTGGCAGAGACCTGTGTCGAACGGATCTTACAGATGGCCGCTAAAGAGCAGCCGAATGTCATGGTGATCGACTCCATCCAGACAGTATATACAGAGCTACTCCAGTCAGCACCGGGTGCGGTCGCACAAGTACGAGAGGCGACCGCCCAACTGGTGCGCTACGCTAAACAGACCGGAACCACCATTTTTCTGGTTGGCCATGTCACCAAAGAGGGTACTCTGGCAGGTCCAAGAGTGTTAGAGCACATGGTAGATACTGTGCTCTATTTTGAGGGTGAGGCTGGGAGCCAGTTCCGGTTGGTGCGGGCGATCAAAAATCGCTTCGGTGCAGTTAATGAACTAGGCATCTTTGCCATGACTGATAAGGGACTGCGTGAGGTGAGCAACCCATCGGCTATCTTTCTCTCTCGACATCAGGAGGAGGTGGCAGGCAGTGCCATCCTGATTACCCGTGAAGGGAGTCGCCCCATGTTGGTAGAGGTGCAGTCACTGGTGGATGAGAGTCAACTAGGTAATCCACGGCGGGTCACGCTGGGGCTAGAGCAGAATCGGCTCAATATGCTATTGGCTGTACTGCATAGACACTGCGGTATAGCGATGTATGGTCACGATGTTTACGTCAATGTAGTGGGTGGCGTACGTATAACTGAGACTGCCGCTGATCTGGCAGTATTGATGGCGGTACTCTCAAGTTTTCGTGACCGCCCATTGACTAAAGGTCTAGTGATGTTCGGTGAAGTGGGGTTGGCTGGAGAGGTGCGCCCAGTACCTAACGGTCAGGAGCGTCTACAAGAGGCGGCCAAACACGGTTTTCAACGCGCCATCGTACCGCGTGCCAATCTTCCAAAAGGTAGGGTCGAGGGACTGGAGATAGTAGCTGTTGATCGATTGTCAGAGGTGCTTGATCTGGTCTGAACTCCCTGTCAGGTGATCCTGACATCTTGGGGTTGGCAGGTACATGGTGCCAAGGTAGTAACTACTCTACGCTCTCCTGCAGTCAGTAAATACCGGGTAAATGCCAAAATGATTTTATAGCACTACCCGGTATCTCTATTGGTTTAGAGTTTGACTTCTGAAATAGCGATAGCCGTTGGTGCAACCAGGTCTTGGGGTAACTTGGTAAATTTCTTTACCAGGCCTGGCCATAGGAGATTATAAAACAGCTCTCCACGCACTAACGCTACACCTTTAGCCGGTATATTGTAATTTAGCGTGCGTGTCTCAAACGCTTTTAGACGTGTATCTGGGCCTAGTTTGGTAGCTTTAGGAGGTGAAGTATGGGCGCCTGTATCATCAGTGAGTTCATACATTAGATAGGCCTGTGGATCTGTTTTAGCTGGATGCCCATCTGCATTCTGCCAAAGCACTTTGCCACTGCTATCATAGGCTGTCAGTTTCATATAAATGTTACGAAATGGTGCGCCTGTTGGTAGGCTGTGAGGTTGTTTATTTTGCATTGTTACTGCCGCATTAATGTTGTCTCCATCGGCTTTGGCGTCCACATAAAATATCACTGCACGTTTTAGCATTGCACTGTCATGGCCGCCACCCATGCTATGGTCAGCAACGCCGCCCGCAATAGGCATGTGACATGAAGTACAAGCAACACTGTTGTCGGCTTGTCGATACTCATCGCCGGTACGACACAGAGGGACACCTTTTCCATTTGGCCTAAAATCATGGCAGCCCATACAGGCATCGTTGCTCTGCATTAATTTAGCATTACCCTCCATCGGCATGGATGCGATTAACTCACCATCTAGCTCTACATCTTTACCGAGATGTGGATTTGGTTTTTCATCTCCTTCGCTGGAGGTGCTGCCAAACATATCTTCACTGGCCTCTCCAAATTGTGTAGCAAAGCCCTGAGGACCTTGTAAATGGTCTGACGTTTCATAGGCCTTTAAGCCTAGTTTTAGTTTGCCATCTTTACCTTTAGTGCCGGTAAACTTAGCTAAGGTGTGACAGGCAACACAGTTTACCCCTTCAGCATAAGCTGGCTTGGCATCAAGTTTAGTTGTTTTGTCTTTGGCCGCATTGGGTGCATGACACTGTAGACAGACGGGAAAAGTCCCTTTCTTA
>CBFDBF010000017.1:0-13015 GCA_965602975.1 uncultured Gammaproteobacteria bacterium
ATCCCTTGCAGTTTGGAGAGGGTGAAGATTTTTCTATCTATCCACGTACTTTAGAGGATGACCAAGCGAAGCTAAAGCAAGCGGGAGCAGATCTGCTATTCGCCCCCTCTATAGATGAGATCTACACTAGAGCGCAGGAGGGGCAGACTACGGTAGAGGTTCCGGGACTATCGGATATTCTCTGTGGCGCCTCTAGGCCGGGTCACTTTATCGGCGTCTCTACCATCGTCTGTAAACTATTTAATATGGTGCAGCCAGATGTGGCGATATTTGGAGAGAAGGATTTTCAGCAGCTTATGGTAATCCGGCGTATGGTGGAGGATCTCTCTATGTCTATGGAGATCATCGGCATGCCTACTAAGAGAGGGAGTGATGGACTCGCTTTAAGCTCCCGTAATGGTAATCTTACAGCAGATGAGAGGGGACGTGCCCCGACCATATACAGGCTGATGCAGGAGATTGCAGTGGATCTTATGGCTGGAAATATAAATTATAGTGAATTATCAGATAGTGCTAATAAGTCATTGAAAAGCATAGGATTTATACCTGATTATTTTACTATTAGACGCTCCTTTGATCTCTCTCAACCAGAACCAGGTGAGCACAACCTAGTGATTTTGGTAGCCGCATATCTCGGCACAACCAGACTTATAGACAATCTCATAGTAACCGTTACAGAGGAGTAGTAGAGCATGGCAAATAGCTTACAAGTCAGCTTTCCTGGGGGTAAAAAGGTAGATATAGAGGTGGGTGATTTCACCATCAATACTGATCAAGCGCGTAAATATGGGGGTGAAGCATCGGCGGCCCAGCCATTTGATCTGTTTCTCTCATCTATGGCCGGGTGTGCCGGAATTTTTGCGCTTAATTTCTGCCAGTCACGGGATATTCCGACTGCGGGATTAGGGCTGGAGATGGAGTGGGAGAAGGATAAAACCCCACCACATGCGGCCAAAGTTACCTATAGACTAACCCTGCCAGAGGGGTTTCCAGAGAAGTATCGTACCAGCATCATCAAAGCGATCGATTTATGTACAGTTAAGCACTATATCCATAACCCGCCAGAGTTTAAGATAGAGGTTGTAGAGTAATTAATAACATTAGGTTAGTAGCGTTGACTTTATAGGTCGAAATTTCTATTCTTCAATAACCAACCAACATATAGGTGATCATATGAGAAAAATTATTGCGGCACTACTGCTCATCTCCTTTGTTGCACTGTCCACTGCTATGAGTGGATGTAGCACTGTAGAGGGGGTAGGTAAAGATATACAGAAGGGCGGTGAAGCCATTCAGAGAAAAGCCAAGTAGTAACTTTTACCTGTTAGCCGGACTTTAGTCCGACAATAACGCCTGTCTCATAGCTCCCTACTGCATCCAATCTGGACGTTTTGGCGGAGTTGGGGCAGTTGCTGGTTGCCGCCACTGTGGCCGCATAGGCAGATTCTGCTGCTCCCAGCCTGGATCTGCTGGTTGAGAGTCCGGCATATCGGTTCTAACATATTTAGGGAAATCTGGATTTCTCCAGTCGGGCGTGGCAATTTTATTGGCGGTGGGCTTTATCCTTGACACATAGTCCATTACTGCCGTTATATCGCGTCCGGTAAATCTTTGAATCTGTTTTACCATCTTCTTGTCGGCATTGCGCCGTTTTCCGCTCTGAATCCAGCGGAACTGGCGAATAAGATAGCCGTAGTGTTGCCCCTGGATCAGGGGTATATGATCTTCAGCATCCCCCTCGCCATATTTACCGTGACACTCGGTACACTCATCTTGGTATATCTTGGCACCCAGTGTTAAATGGTGTCCCGACCCTCTGCTGTTGAGGGGTGTGACCGGCAGGCTAGAGATATAGGCAGCCACATCTGCCATCTCCTGAGCCCCTCCTAGAGAGCTAGGCATAGCAAAGGGGTACATTGTTGGGTTGTCTCGGTTGCGCGCGCGGATATCAGAAAGCTGCTTTATGATTACCGATGGTAGTTGGCCTGCAATCTGTGGATAGTAGCCATCCTGTGAACCCCAACCTTCAGGTGAGTGGCAGACAGCACAGGTCTTATATACCTTTTTACCCCGTTCAAGATCGGCGGTAAGGTTGAGTGCTTGCGATGCCTCATTGATAGCAGCTCCGTGGTTGTCAGCTGTTGTTATAGTAGTAACAGCTGACAAAAAGAGGCCGGACATAGCCAAGGCCAAATATCGATATTGCATATATCTCTCCTCGTTGTTAACCCTCATGGCGGGGTCTTATCTCTACTTATAGTGCAGATCTCACTATATATAGATAACATATTTAGTATGGATCAGGAAACATCTTTATCTGTACAGCTCGCCTGTCTTAACTAAGTATTATATTAGAACAGCATGCTATGCTATTGTTTATTTTCTATTTTTTTGTTTGATTCGGCAGATTTATATAGTAGTCTATTGTACGCTATGGTGCCCCAAAGAGGGTGTGCTATAGCCTCTCTAGCCAGATCCTGATCCAGACTATCTCTATTGAGCTTTCCCCCGTTATCATAAATAAACTGTACCGGTTGTTTGTCCGGCTGCAGGATGATCACACGATTACCACGCATATATGCCTGATTGCGATCATACTGCATGATTGCACGTCCAATGTAATCCATTGGCCTTGAGCTTAGATCTATGCCGATCATAGGGTGCTCTGCTTCTATTCCCATCAAAGATAGTAGTGTTGGTGCCAGGTCTATTTGACTTACTATGCGCTGGTCACGGAGAGGCTCAATTCCATCGCCCAGGATCAATCCTGGAATATGGAAGCCGTCAATTGGTACCAGGTCGGCACCACCAACACGGGCATCATGGTCGGCAACAATTAAAAATAGGGTGTCTTTCCAGTAGGGTGAAGCTTGAGCCATACGGATGAACTTGCCCATGGCATAGTCCGCATATTTTACTGCATTATGAAGTGTATATGCTGGCTGCTCATATGGTTCAATTCGCCCCTCAGGATATTCAAATGGGTCATGATTAGAGGAGCTGAAAATTAAGCTGAAAAATGGTTTGTCCTGTTTTTGTAATTGTACAAATGTTTGATGTGCCTTGTTGAATAGATCTTCATCCGAAACCCCCCAAGTTGCAGCAAATATTGGTGATTCATAGTCACGTTCATCAATAACCTGGTTAAATCCATTGCCGAGAAAAAAACTGCTCATATTATCAAAATGGCCTTCGCCACCATATATAAAACTGGTGTCATACCCCCTGTTTTTTAGTAGTTGTGCGATAGTGAAAAAATTATGCTGTGCCTTTGGTAGTTTCACAACACTGCGTGCTGGGGTAGGAACAAATCCTGTTATAACCGCTTCTATACCTCTGATTGAACGTGTACCAGTAGAGTAGAGTTGTTCAAATAACCATCCACTCTTTGTCAGTTGGTCAAATTCAGGGGTTAGCGGAAGACCACCGAGAGTGCCAACATATTTTGCACCTAAACTCTCTTCCAATATTATCACCAGGTTTTTAGGGCGTGCCAATTGACGAGTTGGAATCTGTCGATGGAGGGATGGTAACAGTTTAGATAAAAATTGCTTTTCTGGTATGCCCATAGCTTTACGAATTTCAGCTTTTACCACGTCATCGCTCAGTGTTGGATATATACCGGCAGAGCCAACCTCATTTTTCAAGCTGTATACAGAGTAGAGCATAGAGTAGGTGGAGTTTAGGGTTAGACCATTGATCAATGGATCTTTAGAGAATGCTGTATAGCTTGGATTTATGGGGCGATGCTGTAGGGTAGAGCGTACTGCTAATGCAACCAGCAGAAGTAACATTACTGCTCCAATAGGTCGTTCATACCAACGTGGCTGGGAACCTTTAAAGCTACTATAACGCCCGAAGATACGCCATCCGCCATATAGGGCTATGCAGCTAATGACTATAGATGATAGCAACTCTGCTTTATGCCCACTCCAGAGCATTGAGATAACCTCACGTGGATAGATCAGGTACTCGGCAAACAGGTAGTTAGGACGTAGATCGTATTCGATAATAAATGGTGGAGTAGATACCTCCATAAACACAATCAACCAGAGTCCCACGGTTAGCCAAATACGACATAAACTATTCCAAATGGAGTTTAAGTGGGACACACCTGATAGTAGAAGCGTCAATACTGCCGGTATGCCTGCTAACATACCGATTAACACTAGATCTATACGTATGCCATAACCGAAAATCTGCCACCAACCATCGACTGCACTCACTCGTTCAGAGTGCCACAACATCAGGCAGATACGGCTCAGAGATAAAAACAGTAGGCTGATCATGACAAATCTACCGAACTGCCTCAGGGGCTGCGTAAGACGTGAGAAAAATATGGTGGTTGAGTGCGGCATTGAGTTAAATGGAGAGGATATCATAGTTGCTTGATTTGCCTCTAAGATAACACATAATCCTCTATGTTTTATGTATAGTTATGCGCTCTATATTCCAGTTGGATATGGCCCACCGCCACAGCTCAGACAAGGTGTTTGGCTGCTCTTTTGGTAGTGGCTGACGGAGAAATTTAAGGACAGAGAGAAGGGTAGGTATGGGACTGTTTTTTGGTACTGACGGAGCCTTGCCCTGACAGCTTAATTTCTTGCCGGTACTGTCTATAACCAGAGGTAGGTGGGCATATACGCAGGCTGGGCCATTAAGTAGCTGTTGGATATATATTTGACGTGGGGTGGAGAGCAGCAGATCAGCTCCCCGGACTATGTGGGTGATATTCTGATAAATATCATCTACGACCACAGCGAGCTGATATGCGGTCAGGCCATCGCCGCGCTGAATCAGAAAATCCCCGACATCTCGATCTAACTGCTGGGTTACCTGACCCTCTACTCTATCGCTACATTTGATGGGAGTAGAGTCTGTCTTTAGGCGCAGTGCCTGGCCATTGCGCTCTGGGTCGTGGCCAGTGCGGCAAAATCCTGGATATACTGCCCCCTCAACCCCCATAGATGCTACTTTGGCTATCTCTTTGCGGCTACAGCTACAGCGGTAGGCCAGACTGCGCGATAGTAGGTCATCGGCTATCTCGCGGTAGCTTTTCAGGCGGCTGCTCTGGTAGAGGATCTCTCCATCCCACTCAAAACCGTACAGCTCCAGAGTGCGGAGCATGTCGGCGGCGGCCCCTGTGACCTCGCGTGGCGGGTCTAGATCCTCTATGCGAACCAGCCACTCGCCATCTGCATGGCGCGCATCCAGATAGCTGCCCACGGCAGCAACCATAGAGCCGAAGTGGAGTGGGCCTGTAGGGGATGGGGCAAAGCGCCCACGGTATTTCTGGTCTACAGAGATACTGACTCCTAGCTCATCTGTTTTTCCCGCATCTCGTCTAGGGTTTTGCAGTCGATACAGAGAGTGGCTGTAGGACGTGCCTCAAGCCGACGGATACCCACCTCAACTCCACAGGAGTCGCAGTAACCATAGTCGTGGCTATCGAGCAGGGTGATGGTGTCGTCGATCTTTTTGATCAGTTTCCGCTCTCGGTCACGGGTGCGTAGCTCCAGGCTAAATTCGGACTCTTGACTAGCACGATCATTGGGATCAGGAAAGTTGGACGCCTCATCTTGCATGTGGTGTACCGTTCTATCCACCTCCTCCATCAGCTCATCTTTCCATGCGTTGAGGATTTTACGAAAGTGCTCCTCTTGCGCGTCACTCATATAATCTTCACCCTTTTTTGTCTTATAGGGCTTAAAGCCAAACGGTCCATTTAGCATGGTTGTAGATTTCTTCTTAGCGGTCATTCATCAGCTCCTCACAAACCACAATTCAAAAAGTGGCGCTATCTATACCAGAATAGTTCAAATCGGGCAAGAAATTGGGGCTATTTTTGTTCTGCGTTTGGCAGGTTTTGGCTCTTTTCGCTACACCACATAGCTGTAGCACCAGCCACTGCGGCCGGCATAGCAACAAAATTGAGCAGTGGAACCATCATCAGAAGGTTGACTCCCCAACCGAAACTGAGGCTGGTAGAGCGCATCTCTCGCATCCTGGAGAGCTGGCCAGAGAATGTTACCCCACTGTTTCCCATCGGATAGTCGATATACTCCAGTGTAAGAAACCAGCTGTTGAAGGCGAGCCAGAGCAGTGAGGCGATAATATTGATCCCTGGGATAAGAAAGAGCAGGATCAGAGGAGTGGCGCGGAGCAGAAAATAGCCTATCTTGCGCAGCTCTGAGAGTATGGCTGGTAGTGCCGTTTGTAGCAGTGACCCAGTCGGTCGAGATGGCAGCTTGCCGGTAAGTATCAACTCTACCCTCTCTGCCAGCAGTGCATTGAAGGGGGCGGCGATAAGGTTGGCCACAGCGGTGAAGGTGAAAAAGATCACCAGTAGGGTGGCCAGGGCAAAAAGTGGCCAGAGAAGCCAGCGGATGAAGCTGAGCCAGCTACTCTCCGGTAGCAGCCAGTTGAGCAGATCGGTAAACTGGCTGTAGCCAACCCAGCCGATTATGCCAAAGACCAGGATGTTGACCAGAAGCGGGACGATGAGATAGCGTCGCAACTTGGGTCGCAGTAGCAGGCGGATACCTTGTAGAAGATAGCTGATACCAGATATTGGATTATTGTTTGCCATGCACCATTCTACCATTATGGGGTTAAAGAGATTGTGTTACCTGTTGAGTCACTGACAACTTTTCTATTAGCTTCGTTCCTGTTAGGGCTGGCACCGGGGCCAGATAATATTTTTGTATTCACTCAATCAGCGCTGTATGGGCGGATGGCCGGAATCATGGTTACTCTGGGGCTATGTACTGGGTTGCTTGTCCATACGGCGGTTGTCGCTGGAGGAGTAGCAGTACTGTTTCAAACCTCTAATGTAGCCTTTACTCTGCTAAAACTGGTTGGTGTCAGCTATCTGCTCTATCTTGCATGGCAGGCGCTCTCTGCATCGGAAGTGAGCCTACAGGGAGAGGGGAGGGTGGAGTTGACCGCGTTACAGCTCTATCGCCGTGGGGTCATCATGAATGTCACCAACCCCAAGGTCTCTATCTTCTTTCTGGCATTCCTGCCGCAATTTATAGTGCCAGAGCATGGGGCAGTGGTGTATCAAATCGTTATCCTTGGAGCGCTGTTTGTTTTGACCACGCTGATTTTATTTTGTGGTATTGCGCTGCTGGCAGGTACTCTCGGTAGCTGGGTTAGTCGCACTCCCAAGTTTCAGCTCTATCTCAACTATATTGCAGCCGCAGTGTTTGTCGCTTTGGCGGTAAATCTGGCTATAGCGGAGTGGGTGGTGCTATAAAAATCAGTATTAATATGGCGATCCCCAAGACCATCCGGTAGATGACAAAAGGGGTCATTCCAATTTTCTCTATTAAGCGCAGAAATAGGTGGATACATAAGTATGCCGCCAGAAATGAGAGCAGCGCACCCCACCACAGCTCCGACCAGTTTACCGTTACACTGCTCTGTACCAGGTCGATGGACACTAGCCCGCCTGAGAGCATAATGGTGGGTATGGAGAGCAAAAAGGAGAAGCGGGAGGCAGCTTCACGGGTAAGACCTAGCATTAGTGCTGCGGTGATGGTGATTCCAGAGCGGGAGGTGCCAGGTATAATCGCCAGTGCCTGAAACAGTCCGATAATCACTGCATCTTTCCAAGATATCGAGAATTCACTACGCTGGTGGCGCCCCTTGAGATCAGCCCAGTAGAGCAGAATGCCAAACAGTATGGTGCTGGTTGCAATCACCATTGCTGAGCGTAGGTCGGTCGCTACAACAGCCTTGAAAAAACCACCGAAAAGGATGATAGGGAGGGTGGCCAAGATTAGCATCCAGGCCATTCTTGAGTTTTCGCTGGATACGCCATTGCGACCGAATGAGCGCAGAAAATCGTGCAACATCTCTCTGAGATCATGCCGAAAATAGGTTACAACTGCTGCCAGTGAGCCAATATGCACCGCCACGTCAAAAGCCAACCCCTGGTCAGAAAAACCGAGTAGTGATGGCACCAGAATAAGGTGTGCCGAACTGGAGATTGGCAGGAATTCGGTTACACCTTGAACCAGTGCCAAGATGATGATTTGAAGTGTCTCCATGCGTTACTCTAAAGTCCCTAAAGGATGAATTTATAGTGATCCCAACTCTCTGCTGCAGGCAACGCTGTTGCGGCAGCTATGCAGGCGATCCATCCTGGTGCTGGGGTAAGGTGCATAGTGTAGCAGGAAACCGGCTCTCCACTGGAGCTAAAGATCCCATCGCCGCGGCATTTGGCACAGGACTCTAGTTCGGTCCAGTGGTGGAGAAACATCTGGGTCAACTCTTCTCCGCTCAGGTTAGATAGCTCCTGCTGTACTCTCTGTGGAAACACCCTCTCTGCTATCTGCAACAAGTTAGAGCGCTGCTGTAACTGTTCCAGATCTATACCGATAGGCTGGGTAGATAGCGCCAGCAGTGCCATCTTTTGGCAGTGGCTTAGGTTGAACTGGAGCGTAGCCCCAGGGTTTTGCAGGGTGGGTTTGCCTTGTGCGCTATAGTCAAACCGCAGCTCATCCCCAGAGAGCCTCAGATAGCGTCCCAGGATATGGCGCATAGCACCACGTGCTGCGATATAGCGCTGGCGTAGTGGCGGCCTAATAAATCGCTCTGCCCGTACCATCTCGTCTGTGGAGAGTAGTGGCTCTAGTTTATCTAATGGCTGCTCCAGATCGATCTGCCAAATATGGATGGAGTCTGGCTTTAGCTCAAGTGACTCATCTGTCTGAGTCCAGTGTACAATTGGATACATGATGGTACACATTATCAATGAGTAGCAGGAGAAGGTCTATTGCAGCGCAAAAAAATAGTTCGCCATATCCCACCAGCAGAGACGCCTGATCTACCAGCAGGGCTGCACCCGTTACTGCGAGATATATATGCTGTCCGTGGGGTTAAATCTGCCGCTGAGCTGGATCTAGGGCTGGAGAGACTACCTATACCATCTGATCTGACGGCAGCAGACGATGCGGCCAAGCTGCTTCAGGCCACACTACAGCAGAATGGGCGGATAGTGATCGTGGGCGATTTCGATGCTGATGGAGCCACCAGTTGTGCTGTAGCGATGTTGGCACTGCGCTCTATGGGGGCTAGTAGTGTCAATTATCTGGTGCCAAACCGGTTTGAGTATGGTTATGGTCTGACCCCGGAGATCGTCACCATCGCCCTGCAGCAGCAGCCCTCACTGTTGATTACAGTAGATAACGGCATATCCAGTATTGAGGGGGCCAAACTTACCAAAGAGGCTGGGGTCTCCCTGTTGATCACCGACCACCATCTGCCTGGAGAGGAGCTGCCGCCGGCGGATGTTATCGTCAATCCACACCTGCACAAAGATGGTTTTGCCGGGGAAAATCTAGCCGGGGTTGGTGTGATATTTTATGTAATGGTAGCCCTTAGGGGGCGGCTGCGGCAGCAGGGTTGGTTCGCAGATCGTGGCATAGCAGAGCCAAATCTGGCAGAGCTACTCGATCTGGTGGCATTGGGAACGGTGGCCGATGTGGTGCCGCTGGATAGGGTGAACCGGTTATTAGTGTATCAAGGGCTACAACGGATACGTAGAGGTCGCTGTCGTCCTGCTATAGCCGCACTGCTAAAGATAGCAAAGCGCGAGCAGAGCTGGGTGGTGGCTGCCGATCTCGGTTTTGCTGTCGGCCCTCGCCTCAACGCGGCCGGTCGTCTGGATGATATGTCGCTAGGGATAGAGTGCCTGCTACAGGATGATCCGCAACTGGCTCAGCAAATGGTAGAGAGGCTAGATAACCTGAACCGAGAGCGACGACAGATAGAAGAGAAGATGCAGCAACAGGCGCTGACTGCACTAGAGGGGCTGTTCCCAGAGCATGGTGAAGTGCAAGATTATAGCCTATGCATCTATCGTAAAGAGTGGCACCAAGGGGTAATCGGCATTCTTGCATCCCGTCTGCGGGAGCGTTTTAATCGGCCGGTTATCGCCTTTGCCCCAGAGAGTGATGGGATCATCAAGGGGTCTGCCCGTTCGATCTCTGGGCTAAATATCCGCGATCTGCTCGATGCAGTGGCAACCAAGCATCCAGATGTGCTGAGCAAGTTTGGTGGTCACGCTATGGCTGCTGGATTGAGCCTGCAACATGCAAATTTTAAGGCATTTCGCCTAGCCTTTGAGCAGGAGGTGCGGCAGCACCTAATCGCAGATGATCTGCGTGGTGTCATCTATTCAGAGGGGACTCTGGCTGCGAATGATTTCAACATGGATCTGGCCGAGCAGTTACGGGCTGGAGGGCCATGGGGACAGGGTTTTCCAGAGCCGCTGTTTGATGGCAGGTTTCGTGTGAGTAATAGCCGTATTGTGGGTGAGCGCCATATTAAACTGGAGCTGCAGCCAGATGGTGGCTCTGCCTCTATTGCTGCCATCGCCTTCAATCAGGTGGAGCGGGGAGTGCCGCAGCAGGGTGATATGTTGCATGTGGTATACCGGCTGGATATCAATGAGTACCGTGGCAGACGTAGCCTACAGCTTATGGTTGAATACCTTGAGAATTCTTGACTTTATTACTAGGACTTTCTATTCTGCTATGTATTCATGGCACAATCTATAATCCAGACACCAAACGAGTACTACAGACGGCAGCTCGACCAGCAGAAGCTTGAAGAGGATACCTCTCAGGCAGATGCTATTGCCTCTCTGGATGACCTCTATCAGCAGCTATTAACAACTCCCAGACAGAAGCCATCCTCCCTCAAACATCTGCTGTGGCGCAAAATGGTTGATCGCCCCCCTATACAAGGCCTCTACCTTTGGGGTGGTGTTGGTCGAGGCAAGACATGGCTGGTAGATATGTTTTTTAATCTACTCCCTATTGAGCAGAAACGGCGTTACCATTTTCATCGATTTATGCAGCGTATCCACAAAGGCATGGCGGCTGTCCAAGGGCAACCTAACCCTATGGATCTGATTGCAGAGGACGTGGCCTCTCAAGTGCAACTGATCTGTCTGGATGAGTTTGTAATCACAGATATTGGTGATGCTATGATTCTTGCAGGGCTGCTAAAGGGGATGTTTCGCCATGGAGTTACCCTGGTTACAACCTCTAATATGCCGCCACAACAGCTCTATGAAGGGGGGTTGCAGCGAGATCGGTTTCTTCCAGCTATAGATCTTCTACAGCGACATACCAAGGTGCAAGAGATAGCCTCCGGGATCGATTATCGTACCCGTTATCTGATCAACTCCAAGGTCTATCACACACCACTTGGCCAGGAGGTAGATGACCTGTTGGCAGAGGAGTTTGCCAATCTAGTGCCAGAGCTGGCTGGTAACCAGACGCATGTGACTATTGCTGGTCGCAAGATACCGGTGCGGCAGATGGCTGATGATGTGGTCTGGTTTGATTTCATGGCACTCTGTGGGCCACCGCGTAGCCAGATGGACTACTTGGAGCTGGCACGCCGTTTTCACACCGTCTTGATATCGGATATACCGGTGCTGAACTCATCGCGGGATGATGTCGCCCGTCGCTTTCTCTATATGCTGGATGAGTTTTATGATAGCAATGTGAATCTTATTCTGAGTGCCGCTGTACCAGCAGTTGAGTTATATCAGGGCAGGCGTCTGACCTTTGAGTTTCAGCGGGCAACTAGCCGCCTGCGTGAGATGCGTTCGTCAGAGTACCTCTCCAGACCACATAAGGCTTAGAGATCTCATAGTTCCGGATTTAAATTGTTAGGAAAGTTCTTCCTACTCTTCCACTCTGATAATCTCTGTAAATATGGCGGTTCCCCATTGTCACGGTACCATGAGTCAACTGCAAAAAGTTGGTTGTTATCATGTTGTCGGATGACTGCCGTCCAATGCATAGCAAACCAGACAATGCGTCTCTGCCTGACGGCAACACTGTGCCATTTCAATATGCCACGTTTCTCTAGAGCAGTTAAATATTGAGTGGTATTAGTAGATTCATCAATACAATCTTGCTGTTTTGGAATATTAACCCCATGGTAGTTGCCGCCTCTATCTTGATAGGTTCCTGTTAGCTCTCCCGCGTAACTCTCCATCAAGGCGATAGCCTTACGAATCTGTTGCTTCTCTTCCCAGGCATTATCAGCATCTGTATGGAATAGTTTTGTTAACTGCACCCATTGTTGTTGAGTAAAGCTGATAACCTGTATTGATTGGCAACCAAAGTCATAACAGTGTTTAAATTCTGCTGCTGATTCAGCAGAGTATAGTGTAGAGTAGAGGCAGATCAGTGGGATTGTGAATAGAGTTTTCATGCACTTTAAGATTAGATATATTTTCTAGTATATGCCAGCTAAATTTCCATATCTATCCTGCTTTAATCATAGGTTTCTTAGATGACATTACATTGTATTGCAGTGAGCTTTTTTTGGATATATTGATGAGTGAGGGGATATAGAGAAGATTGAGCGGCAGTTCACCTCTGCTTTTTGGTGCCTAATATATATTCTCTCTATTAAACAACATCTTAAATAAAAACGATAACTCCGCCATACTGATCGCTGGCATATTAACGCTGACTATAGGCGCAGGAATCGCCAGGTTTGCCTTTACCTCACTTCTGCCATTTATGTTAGATGATCTACTTAGTGTGACTCAGACGGGTCTACTGTCATCACTAAATTATGTGGGTTATCTGAGTGGAGCTATCTTTGCGATATTTATCCAGAATATCAATACAAAGGTTTTTTACTTTAGGGTTGGAATGATTTTGGCAGTGTTAATGACCTTTGTGTTAGGTATAACTACTGATCAAACCATATGGCTGATATCCAGGATTGTTGCTGGATTTGGTACGGCTATGGCCTTGATTGTAGGCTCTGCTATCGTCATGTATAAACTGGATTTTCATGACAAAACCAAAGCTATGGGGATACATTTTGCTGGTATAGGCGTATCTATCTTGCTCTCTGATATTATTGTAAAAGTAGTTATCTATCTTAATGGTACATGGCAGAATGCATGGATAGCACTTGGGGTATTTGGGTTGTTAACAGTGGGGTACACTATTCACATCTTATCTTTTGA
>CBFDBF010000018.1:0-12984 GCA_965602975.1 uncultured Gammaproteobacteria bacterium
TCAGACCATCCCCTCCCCACTAGTGGGGAGGGTCAGGGTGGGGAGTAAAAACAGCTCGCTAAACATTCGCCTTCTGCGGGTGTGTCCGCTTGGGTGGCATCAGGATCTTATTACAGGCATTCAGGTACGCCTTGGCCGAGGCGATCACTATATCGGTATCCGCCCCCTGACCATTGACTACCCGTCCACCCCTCGATAAACGCACCGTCACCTCGCCCTGCGCATCGGTGCCACCAGTAATAGCATGCACCGAATAGAGCTGCAGCTCGGTACCGCTGTCGACGATGGTATCAATAGCCTTGAAGGCGGCATCCACCGGCCTGCTGCCAATGGCACTGCCCGACTCCTCCTTGCCGTCCATAACCAGAACGAGAGCCGCCTTAGGGGTCTCCCCAGTTTCAGAACAGACCCGAAGGGAGAGCAGTTTCACCCGCTCGTTCTCTGCGTCGATGCCCACATCAGTAGCCAGCGCCTGAAGATCATCATCAAAGATCTCATGCTTTTTATCGGCCAGATCCTTAAAGCGCCTGAAGGCGTCGTTCAACTCCTCCTCCGACTCAAAGGTGATTCCAAGTTCATCCAGCCTGGCGCGGAAAGCGTTACGGCCGGAGTGCTTGCCCAGCACCATACGATTCTGGCTCCAGCCCACATCCTCGGCCCGCATGATCTCATAGGTTTCGCGACTCTTGAGCACCCCATCCTGATGGATACCAGACTCATGGGCAAACGCATTAGCCCCTACCACCGCCTTATTCGGCTGTACCGGGAAACCGGTTATATTGGATACCAGACGTGAACAGCTAACAATCTGAGTGGTATCTATACGACTATCACAGCTAAAGAGATCAGCCCTGGTCTTTACTGTCATCACCACCTCTTCCAGTGCAGCATTACCTGCTCTCTCTCCCAAACCATTGATGGTGCACTCTACCTGACGCGCCCCATGCCGCACAGCAGATAGTGAGTTGGCAGTGGCCAGACCAAGATCATTGTGGCAGTGCACCGAGAATATCGCCTGGTCGGAGTTAGGCACCCGCTCTATCAGATCTCTGATGGTGGCTCCGAACTGATGCGGCATATTGTATCCCACCGTATCAGGTATATTGATGGTAGAGGCTCCAGCAGCTATTGCAGCCTCTACGATACGGCAGAGAAAGTCGATTTCGGAACGCCCCGCATCCTCAGCCGAGAACTCCACATCATCGGTATAGCGCCGCGCCCGTTTTATTGCATGCACCGCCTGCTCTACCACCTGGTCTGGGCTCATCCGCAGCTTCTGTTCCATATGGATAGGGGAGGTAGCTATAAAGGTGTGAATCCGGCCAGAAACGGCACCTTGCAGCGCCTCACCGGCACGATCTATATCTTTATCTAACGCCCTGGCCAAACCACAGACACTGCTATCTTTAATGCTATTAGCCACTGCCTGTACCGCCTCAAAATCACCTCTGCTGGCAATCGGGAAACCGGCCTCAATTACATCCACCCGCAGCTTTTCCAGCGCCTTGGCGATGCGAACCTTCTCATCCTTCGTCATGGAGGCGCCGGGACTCTGCTCGCCATCCCGCAGGGTGGTATCAAAAATAACCAATCTATCTACGCTGTTCATATTCTGCTCCTACACCGCCCGTATACTCAACTTGATCCGAGTGATTTTACAAAAATAGGTCTATTAGGTGCGTACTGCGAGCCCTCGCCAAGGCATGTGTATAGTGTATGCCCCTCAGGGCAGTAGTCGCAGCAGAGCAAGAGCGAGGCTGGTGAAGGTATGACGCACAGAACCGGTCTCGCTGATGCGAGCCGCCTCACTACCAAACTGTGCGTTGAAATGGTTCATCTTTTAAATATAACCCAAGATAGGTGTATTGGCAAAAAAACCAGAGTGCCAGCAACCTTGCCGGATTGAAACCAGACCTACAACCATAGATAGAGGCGCCCTTATGATCTATGCCGCTCTGCCCGCCGCTGCCGCAGCTTAAACAGAGTAAGAACAGGGCCAGACAAAGCATATGCCATAAAGAGCAGAAACATAACCAACGGCGGATGCCAGAGGATGACAGCAAATCCCAACATCACCACAACCAAAACGATAAACGACACCTTGCTACGAACATCCAGATCCTTGAAGCTGTGGTAGCGGATGTTACTGACCATGAGCATACCGACAGTGACCATCAATATACCGGACACCCATGCTAGATCGCCACCAAGTAGTTCATAATCCACCGCCACCCAGACACTACTGGCTATAATTGCCGCTGCCGCTGGACTGGGCAGCCCCTGAAAATAGCGTTTATCACCACTTCCAGCCTGAGTGTTAAAACGGGCTAAACGCAAAGCAGCGGCAGCGGTATAGATAAAAGCGGCAAACCACCCCACCTTGCCAAGCGTGAAGAGCGACCAAGAATATAACACCAGTGCCGGTGCCAGACCAAACGCCACCATATCAGAGAGACTGTCATACTCTGCACCAAAGTCGGTCTGGGTATTGGTCATGCGGGCGACCCTCCCATCCAGACCATCCATCAACATGGCGACAAAGATAGCGACAGCGGCCGGCTCAAAGCGACCATCCATACCCGCAAGCACCGCATAAAAACCGGCAAATAGCGCTGCTGTGGTGAACAGATTGGGCAGCAGATAGATGCCACGCCGCGGTTTTAAATTGTCGTTAGATGGACTCATTGATTACATAAGTAAGATTGAATAAATACATACTTGGATCGTACCTCGGTTATCCCCTCCCCACTAGTGGGGAGGGTTAGGGTGGGGAGTAAAAAAACAGGTCTCATTAGACTCCCCCTCCTAGCCTCCCCCACGTGTGGGGGAGGAATCACGCTTATGATAGAACCCCTGATTCAAGCCCCTAGCCTCCCCCACAAGTGGGGGAGGAATTGTTAGTTTTTGGATTTGTCGATTATCTTCTTAATCCATGGCATCATACTCCGCAACCGCTCCCCAACCTGCTCGATCTCATGAGCGGCATTCAAGCGGCGATGAGCCGTCATCTCGGGATAATTGCTCTGCCCCTCCAGGATAAAACGCTTGGCGTATTCACCAGTCTGGATCTTATGCAGAGCCTCCTTCATAGCCCAGCGACTCTCTTCGTTTATGACCTTGGGGCCGGTGACATACTCACCATACTCCGCATTGTTGGAGATGGAGTAGTTCATGTTGGCGATTCCACCCTCATACATAAGGTCGACAATCAGCTTGAGCTCATGCAGACACTCAAAATAGGCCATCTCTGGAGCATAACCGGCCTCTACCAGAGTCTCAAACCCAGCCTTTACCAGCTCGACTGCGCCACCGCAGAGTACCGCCTGCTCACCAAATAGATCGGTCTCGGTCTCATCCTTGAAGCTGGTCTCAATGATACCGGTACGACCACCGCCAATAGCAGAGGCGTAGGAGAGGGCGATATCTTTGGCTCGACCAGATGCATCCTGATGGATGGCAATAAGATCAGGGATACCGCCACCGTTTTCAAACTCACTACGCACAGTATGACCCGGCGCCTTGGGTGCAATCATTATTACATCCAGATCATCCCGTGGCACAATCTGGTTATAGTGGATAGCAAAACCGTGGGCAAACGCAAGAATACCGCCCTGCTTGATATTTGGCTCAATCTGATCACGGTAGAGCTGATACTGAAACTCATCCGGGGTCAGAACCATCACCAGATCGGCCCACTGAACCGCCTCCTCGACCGACTTGACGCTCAACCCGCAGCTCTCTGCCTTAACAGTAGAACTAGAACCGGAACGCAGTCCAACTGTGACCTCAACCCCTGAATCTTTCAGGTTGTTGGCGTGGGCGTGACCCTGAGAGCCGTAGCCGAGGATGGCGACCTTAGTACCCTTGATCAGAGAGAGATCGGCGTCTTTATCGTAATAGATGTTCAGTGACATGGATGTTTTTCCTTACTGTTTTCTTTTAGATTTAGATGTATGTTATCAGGGAATCTCTTACTGAGATAACCTATGATTTATTGCACTTTCGTCACTCCGGCTAAAACCAAAATCCAGAAAAGGTTATACCATGAATTTCCGCCTGCGCGGGAATGCCAAATATATAACGCTCTCCTTAAAGCCGCAGCCCCTTGGCACCACGAGCGATACCTGAAGGGCCGGTGCGTACCGTCTCTACAATCAGGTCACTATCTATCGCCTGGATAAATGCGTCGAGTTTCTCTATCGTACCGGTCAACTCCACGATGTAACTGCTATCAGTCACATCGATGATATTACCCCGAAAGATATCTACCAAGCGCTGCATCTCTTCCCGCTGCCCCTGCTCTGCCCGCACCTTGATCATCATCAGCTCACGCTCGATATGCGGTCCTTCGGTGAGATCGAGCAGCTTTACCACCTCCACCAGCTTATTTAACTGCTTGGTGATCTGTTCAATGATCTCCCCGCTACCGCTGGTTACCAAGGTCATACGTGATAGCGATGGATCCTCGGTGGGTGCCACCGTAAGTGACTCGATATTGTAACCACGAGCCGAAAATAGACCAGCTACCCGGGAGAGTGCCCCGGACTCATTTTCCAGTAAAATCGAAATAATATGTCGCATAGTTACACCAACTCACTTGCCGGGGAGAAGTACATCTCGTGATGCCCCTTCCCCGCCTGAATCATCGGATAGACGTTCTCCGTAGGATCGACGATTATATCAAGAAACACCAAACGATCTTTCAGTGCAAACGCCTCCTGCATCGCCCCCTCTAGATCTGCTGGATCTTTGATCTGCATACCGACATGACCAAAGCTCTCCGCCAGTTTGACAAAATCTGGCAGTGCCTCCACATAGGAGTGGGAATAGCGACTCTCATAGAAGAACTCCTGCCACTGCCGCACCATACCCATATAGACATTGTTCAGTAAAATAATCTTTAATGGCAGATCGTGTTGGGCACAGGTTGCCAGCTCCTGGATACACATCTGGATACTGGCCTCTCCGGTCACCAGTGCAACATCTGCATCTGGATGCGCGATCTTCGCTCCAATGGCAGCCGGCAGACCAAATCCCATAGTGCCAAGACCACCTGAACTGAGCCAACGACGCGGCTTGTCAAACCCATAAAACTGAGCAGTAAACATCTGATGCTGTCCAACATCAGAGCTGACATAAGCATCACCACCCGTCACCTTGTGCAGGGTCTCTACCGCAAACTGCGGCTTGATAATATCGCCCTTCTGCTCATATTTCAGACACTGCCGCTGGCGCCAACCATCTATCTGCTGCCACCACTCCTGCAGCGCCTCCTCTTGCGGCTTCTGTTTGCCCTCCTTGAGCAGCTTGACCATACTCGTCAGCACATCCTTGACCGCCCCCACGATAGGTATATCCACCCGTACATTCTTACTGATAGAGGATGGATCTATATCGATATGGATGATCTTGGCATTGGGGCAGAAGTGCGCCACATGACCAGTTATTCGATCATCAAACCGTGCCCCGATAGCAATCAGCACATCGGTATCATGCATGGCCATATTGGCCTCATAGGTACCGTGCATACCGAGCATACCTAAAAATTGTTTGTCACTGGCAGGGTAAGCTCCCAGCCCCATCAAGGTGCTGGTTATTGGAAACCCCAACTGCTGTACTAGCTCAATCAGCTGCTGAGATGCGTTATCGATCACCACCCCACCACCGGTATAAAAGACCGGTCGTTTGGACGCAAGCATCAGTTTAAGCGCCCGCTTAATCTGCCCTTTATGCCCTTTTACTACCGGATTATAGGAGCGCAGTGCGATCTCTTTAGGATAGTTGTACGGGATCTTTATATTAGGATCCACGATATCCTTAGGGATATCTATAACTACTGGGCCTGGGCGGCCAGAGGTGGCGATATAAAATGCCTTTTTTATGGTCTCCGCAATATCATGCACATCCTTAATCAAAAAGTTGTGTTTTACGCAGGGGCGGGTAATACCTACAGTATCAACCTCCTGAAAGGCATCGCTACCGATAAATGGGGTAGGTACCTGACCTGTCAGCACCACCATAGGAATAGAGTCCATATAGGCGGTAGCTATACCGGTCACCGCATTGGTTGCGCCCGGACCCGAAGTCACCAAAGCGACCCCCGGCTTGCCGGTAGCACGGGCATAACCATCCGCTGCATGGGTCGCCCCCTGCTCATGCCGAACCAGTATATGCTTGACATCATCCTGCTGAAAAAGCGCATCGTAGATATGCAGAACCGCCCCGCCTGGATAACCAAACAGATGTTCTACGCCCTCATCCTTCAAACAACGGATGACAATTTCAGCACCACTCAATTCCACGTTGGAACCCTCCACACAGAATAAATCGTAAAAAATATAGTAACAGCCTAGATTACTTATATTGTAGCTGGAGGTCAAGGAGATCAGGCAGATAGAGGCGATATTTAATCAATGGGGATATTATGGTTTATAGGTGTTGGCTACTGCGCAAAAAACCGCTCAACATCGGCTAGTTCACGAGTTCTTGCCATCGGCGGCATACTGTTCAAAAAGGTGTGGCCATACCCCTTCTTGAGCAATCTTGGATCACACAGCACCAGTACGCCACGATCGGTGGCATCCCTAATCAAACGACCAGCCCCCTGCTTCAGGGCGATGGCCGCCTGCGGCACTTGCAGCTGCATAAAGGGGTTACCTCCGCCCTGTTTGATGGCATCTATCCGCGCCTGCAGCACCGGATCACCAGGGGAGGCGAAGGGTAGCTTATCGATAATCACACATGAGAGTGCCTCGCCCCGCACATCAACCCCCTCCCAGAAGCTAGAGGTGCCCAACAACACCGCATTACCGAGCTGACGAAACTGCTCCAGCAGCTCACCCTTAGGGCCGCTCCCCTGCACCAGCAGTGGATACTCCAGACGTGACTCTAGGGCTGTAGCGGCAATTCGCAGGGCACGGTGGCTGGTAAAGAGAAGAAAGGCGCGACCCCGACTCGCCTCCACCACCGGTGCCACTATATCCAGCACGGCATCCATATAGTCAGCGCTACGTGGCTCTGGCATCCCTGTGGGAACATACCAGAGCGCCTGTTCCGGATAGTCAAAGGGGCTGTCCCAACGGGCGGTCTCCGCCTCAGTCAAGCCGAGGCGCTCCTGAAAATGGCTAAAACTATCCCCCACCGCAAGGGTGGCCGAGGTAAAAATCCAGCTAGCGGGGCGGCTCTCCATCTGTGCACGAAACAGCTGGTCGATCTCCAGCGGGGTACGGTTGAGACGAAAGGTCTGGCGAAAGGTCTCAAACCAGCGGATATCTGTAGCGCTATCCTCTCCACATAGGCTCTCCAGATCTTCAACCAGTCGGGAGCAGCGAGCAAAACAGCTCGCCAACCCCTTACCCCGCTCCTGCAGAGCATCCAGCCCAGCCGCCAGCTCTGCTATGGTAGTCTGTAACCGCTCCAGCGCTTGGGTTATCTGCCGATCGGCACCGATCTCTGACCATGCACCGCGCCGCATATCGACCCCGAAGGCGAGCCGTAGATCCCGAGTCGCCTTACTCAACGCATCTATAAGATCCTGAAATCCTGGAACATCACCCGCCTCACAGCGGTACTCCGCCTCTGTATCCCGTGCCAACTCGAGCAGTTGGCGACCGCTCACTCCCAGACCAAAAAAATTGCTAGCGGTCTCTGCCAACTGGTGCGCCTCATCGACGATAAAGCAGTCCACCTCCGGCAACAACTCACCAAACCCCTCCTCCTTAAGGGCAAAATCAGCACAGAGCAAATGGTGGTTGATCACTACAATATCCGCCTCTTGTGCGCGGCGGCGCGCCTCAGCTAGATGACAGTCGCTATAGACCGGACACTCTGCACCGATGCAGTTATCAGTAGTTGAGGTGACCAGCGGCCAAACTCCAGAGTCCTCAGGAACATCCATTAGCTCGGCGATATCACCACTAGTAGTAGTTGCAGACCAGCTCTTTACAGAGTCTAGATGCCCGATGATCTCCCGTGAGCGGAACCGCCCCTCCTGCAGGACGTTATCCATGCGGTGAGGACAGAGGTAGTTGGCTCGCCCTTTGAGCAGCGCCACCTGTAGCGGATGCGCCAACGCCTCCTGTACCAGCGGTAGATCCCGATGAAACAGCTGATCTTGCAGGTTTTTTGTACCGGTGGATATGATCACCTTGCGCCCGGAGAGCAGCGCCGGAACCAGATAGGCAAAGGTCTTGCCGGTACCGGTACCAGCCTCGGTAATTAGTACCCCACCACTATCCATGGTGTCTGCCACCATCTCTGCCATGGCTAACTGCTGGGAGCGGAAGGAGAAGCCATCTATATGGCGTGAGAGCAGACCATCCGACCCTAAAACCTCATCCATCCTCAACCTAGAATCCTCGGTTGGACGTGGTATAGTGCAGGTCTGTGGAGATACAGAGCAAGGCGCAATAACGAGGAATAGTTGTTCTATTCCAAGGAGTTGCAAAGCTTGCCGCTCCATGCTTACGCCCCTCACCTGCGTCCATGCAGGCGACGCCGCTAAGTGCCGCCGCAGGCGTGCAATCTGCCGCGTAGCCTGTTCCACCCAATAAGTTAAGTATTAGTTCAAATATAATATACATAAATTCAGCATGTAAATAATCAAGTCGAGCGGTCAACTGAGGTTTCTAGGTTCAACTTGATTACTCCAGAGCTCCGTCTCCAACCCATCCTCGCGGGTCCAGACAAGACGGCCGATAATCTTGAAACGTGCTACTGATAGTGCGCCCCGTTTAGCCCGACTACTGCTCGACCTCTCCATGTACTCTAGCAACTCTTTCCGCTCTACTTCATAGATCTCGTAGGGCTCATACTCCTCATCCATCAACACCAGAACTACACTGTCCCACTCCTTGTCTACCTTGATCTGACCAATGCGCTGGCCCGACTTTCCCTCCTCAAAGATGGTGCGGCTCTTGATCTGGATCTTTAGACCATCCCGCGCCGGATCGATGGCATCATAGCCACCCACAGAGGAGTCAGATGCCTGTAGCTGAAGAAGCCGAATGGCATCATGATTGGCAATCTCATTGCTGATACCGGGCAGCGGTTTACCCATGCTACGCCGATACTCCGCAGCGAGCTGCCGTGCCTGGCTAATCAATTTATCTTCGGCATATAGTCCCATGCCGCTCTACCTCTCGTTAAGCAGGTTGGCCCTCTCCTCTGCTCGGCGTGCCCCCTCTATATCACCAACGACCCGCCGCCCTTTGGCGATCAACCGCCAATTACTCTGCTGCAACCCTATATCAGCACCGGCCAAAGTCTTCGACTTGGTGGCTAGATCAATCGCCTGAGCAGCCATCCCCTGATCCATTCGTAGATGAGCCAATCGGCTCCAGATATAGGCGTTGCGTGGCTCAATCCGCAGGGCGCGCTCCAGAGTGGCGGAGGCATCTAATAGCTCCCCTGCTGCCTGCTGCTGCCGCGCCTGCTGCAACAATCCCAATACGGCAGCACTATGCATCGGAGCAGCCGCCATCTGAGTTGGTGCCTCATAGGCCGTCACCTCGGCCTCTCCCGCCTCCTCCACCGGTGCCGCATCTGCATCACGAAAATCTGGGACACGCAGACTGCCACAACCAGATAGCAGCACAAGTACAGACAGAACCAACAGATATCTATTAATCATTAAAAAATCCCTGAAATATATTGTCTAATGCACCCCTGCCACAAGAGCCATAAGCTGTAGGTGCTGAACCTATTATAAACGGATAATTTCTTGCTGTATCGCACCAACGGCCAGCCCGCAGTCCAGTTTCAGGATCTATAGCTACCGCCTCCACCTGTTCTGGATGCGCCAGGGCGAGCGGTTGGGGTCTAATGGATCGCATCATCTCACCCCACACCTTCAACGCCCCAGAGGAGCCGGTAAGAGAGGCTGATTTATTGTCATCCCTCCCTACCCAGACTACCGCCACCCTGTCACCACTAAACCCGGCAAACCAGCTATCACGTAGATCATCTGTGGTTCCGGTCTTTCCGGCGATATGCAGATCGGCCGATAAAAAATGTCTCAGACCTGCTGCCGTACCCCGCCTTACCACCTCCTGCATATTGCTATTCAGCAGATAGACTGGTGCTGTTGGCACCACCTGCTCGAGCGTCAAGGGGTAACGTTGTAGCGCTTCACCACTAGCATCCTGTACCGCACGAATGGCGCGTATCGGAGAGTGGAACCCACCAGCAGCCAGTGTCTGATATATCTGCGCCACCTCTATCGGGGAGAGTGAAACCGCCCCCAGCAGCATCGATGGATAGGGAGTAAATGGCCGTGCCACCCCAAGTTTGCGTAGTGTGGTTGCCACCTTTCCTAACCCTACCCCCATCCCCAGACGCACAGTTGCCAGATTATAGGAGCGAGTCAACGCCTCATGCAATAATATCGTACCGTGGTTCTGTTTATCGTAGTTTTTTGGGCTCCAGAGAGATCCATCTCTACCCTTAATAGTAAGCGGCTCATCCTCTAGTGGCGTGACTAGAGAGTATTTTTCAGGCTCCATCAGTGCCGTCAGATAGACCACCGGCTTTATCAGAGAGCCGATCGGGCGCACCGCATCCAGCGCTCGGTTAAATCCAGCAACACCTGGTGCCCTATCCCCCACTACCGCTAGCACCTCTCCACCATCTGCTCCCACTACAACTGCTGCTACCTGCAGAGACTCTGCAGATATTTTGTACTGCTTCTCCAATTTTGGCAGACGACCAGATATAGCTACCTCGACCTCTCCCTGCACCCACGGATCAAGAGTGGTAAAGATACGCAACCCCTCTGAGGTGAGATCTTCCTCCTTATAGTCCCGATGTAGCTGACGCCGCACCAGATCGATAAATGCAGGATAGCTACTGCCCCCACGACTCGCCTTGGAGGAGACTCCCAGCGGCGCCCCAGCCGCAACCTGCTCCTGCTCAGCGGTGATATGACCCTGCTCCTGCAAGATGTGCAGCACCATATTGCGCCGCTTGGTTGCCCGATCTGGATGCCGTTTTGGATCGTAGTAAGATGGCCCCCGCACCAAGGCGACCAGCAGCGCTATCTTCGGTAGATCCAACTCATTCAGGGGACGATTAAAGTAGAAATGGCTAGCAAGACCAAAGCCATGAATTGCCCTGTTGCCGTCCTGTCCGAGATAAATCTCATTAGCGTAGGCTTGAAGGATAGCATCCTTAGAATAGTGCGCCTCCAGCAGCAGGGCCATCATCGCCTCATTGACCTTGCGCCCTAAGGTGCGTTCACGGTTGAGATAGAAGTTCTTCACCAACTGCTGGGTCAACGTACTGCCGCCCTGCACCACACCACCAGCGCGTATATTGACCCACAGTGCCCGCAGAATCGCCTTTGGATCAATCCCATAGTGGCTATTGAAGGATCGATCCTCCACCTCAATCAACGTCTGTACTAACATATCCGGTAGCTCACTACGCTGCACCAGCACCCTATCCTCATTATGTGCCGGGTAGATACTACCAATCTCTGGCGCCTCTAGCTGTACTAGAGTCAACCCTTTTCCAGCACCATCCTTTAGACTTCTCACCCGGTTGCCAGCAAAACGGACGGCCACTGTCCGACTAACCTGGGTTCCACTCTGGGCTATAAATGGTCGAGTACGCAGTACAAAGCTACTCTTGCTACGTGACCAGGTAGCATCCATCTCCACCTTTTTAACCTTGCGATACCCCAGCCGCTGCAACTCGGCCTGTAGCTGTTGCGGCGAAACATTAGATCCAGGGTAGAGCTCTAGCGGTCGCCCAAACACCCGTGCCGGTACCGCCCAGTGTTTGCCATCAAACTTGACCTTAACAGTATGATTAAGGGAGAGAACATAGACCCCTCCGGCTATAATTATAATAGATAACAGTAGCAGCAGAACCCGCCAAAACCACCTCTTACCACTGTGCGCACCCTTACCCTTTCCGCGGCTACGGGCAGTTTTGCGACTACTTGAGCGTGAAGATTTACCCGCCATACTAAAAAAACATACCCTATTTCGAATAATTTATACAATCAGAACACTACCACCAAATTCAGTTCCAATAGAAACCACTATATCCAGCATCAAATTCAGGCATCATAACACCTATAATCAATTTGAGGAGATATAGGGGTATAGTACACTCAGAGCCAAACTCAAGAAATAGGAGATACTGCCGATCTATCGGTAGTTAACTACTAATGAGGACTTATGGCAGCTAATGGATAACAATCGCCGCCAACATACACGCATAGAGAGCGATCACCCGGCAGAGCTAATGCTGGACAATCGGCTATTTGCCAAATGCCGAGTGCACAACTACTCCCATGGCGGCCTCCATCTACAGCTGACCACCACAGATATTGAACGGCTAAAACCGTATGCTCAAGAGACAGCATCCCACTCTCTAGCTGCCCGTGTGCATCTATATAACCAGCAAGACCCAACTGCACCACCCTTTAAGATACCGGTACACATAACCTTCACCTCAGAGCGAGGCATAGGTGCAGCCTTCCTGTTGGCTGCAGGCGATGTGATCAACTATCTGGCCGAGCATGGCCAGACAACTGCTACAGAGCAGACCACAGTAACTACTACAGCTCACAATAGTAAAAACAAAGAAACCCTTAATAACATCCGGCAACAGCTCTCGGACTTTCTACAGACAACTTTCGCCCCCATGCAGCAGGCAGTACTGGAGAGTCTGGCAGAACATGCCGACCGCGCCTCACAGCAAGAGCAGACCGAACTGCTATTTGCCTACGGTGAGATGGAGCGCAATGCAGCCTCGCTATATGAGCAGTTCAGTGCCAACATAACAGCCAGCTGGACACAGTTAGGTGAGAGACAACAGAGCAGTAGCGAGAGTCTAGAGAGCATCGACAGCATGGAGCTGGTAAACCAGGATGAGTTTGATCAATGGACTACCGTGGTTCGGGTCTCCCGCCATATAGAGTCACAACTCCCAAGCAGACTACACGAAATAACAGAGTGCCTCGCCTACCTGACGAAA